>CAYXEE010000079.1:0-3549 GCA_964463935.1 uncultured Chitinophagaceae bacterium
CAATTCAATCGGCGCGGCATATACGTACGACCGTTATTCTCGAACGTACGATCCAGCGCATTCCGGTTATGTACAGTATGGACGCTCGCTTTTGTTTGGTTCTCTTTTCGGCAGAGTAAATTACAATCGCCGGTTTTCCAACAATGGAATTCAACTTGAGACGGAAGCGTATCCGCGGATTATGGATGGAATATATTCATACGTAAATTACGGGTATTCGTTCACATCGCTTTTCCCCAAACATCGAATCGGCGCGGAATTGTTTGCAAGTCTGCCGAATAGTTTTGAGTGTTCGGCAGGATTTCGTTATCTCTATTTTAATTCGTCGAGCGATGTTACAATTCTTACTGCATCGCTCGGATATTATTTCCGCGACTATTGGTTTTCATTGCGTACTTATATTACTCCAAGTAATGTAAGTTTTTCCCGCTCGCTTTCCCTTACCACGCGATATTATGTTGATGCTGAGGAATATTACTCCGTAAAAATCGGCGGAGGATTTTCTCCCGATGAACGCATTGCAGATTCATTAAATGCAAATATCTATTTTCTTAAAGCGCAAACAATCGGAATCGGCTGGCAAAAACCGCTGAATAATTTTTCGATGTTTACTTTAGGTTTAGATTGGACAAATCAAGAGTTAAGTTTTGCTAAAGGAGAATTTGTAAAGGTATATTCTCTTTCCATCGGATATAAATACAAATTTTAAGTATGCGCAAAAAATTGCTATTTCTTACAATAATTTGCAGCATCAAAATATTTCCGCAAACGTTTCAATTTAATGCGCTCTTTCCCGATTCTCATTTTGTGCAAACTTTTACCGCCGATGCGCAATATCATAGAATGGAAGCTGCATCGCTTTTAACAAAGAATAGAACTATTGCAAACATCGGCGCGATTGTTCCGGTATTTAATCTTACATTATTACATTTGCCGATTCAATTAAGCATCGGCGGTTCTTCGCATATTGAATTAGAACCGGACGAGCGCGCGAATCTTGTTACAACAGATTTTTATGTAAATTATTGTCTGGCGGATATTCTTTTCAATAAAAATTCATCGCTTCGTATCGGCGCGGGACATTCGAGTCATCATTTCAGCGATAATTGGTACGAATTTACAAAAACAAAAAAATCGCTGATTTATTCCAAGGATTATGTGCAGCTATTTTATATCCATTTATTTTCTTCTTATTCATTGCAATTTTATTTTGGCACAACATATTCGTATTATTTCATAATCAATCGCGAAACATTTCATCCGTGGGCGCCGCAAATTGGATTTGACTGGGATGTGAAAAAAATTTCGGAGCAGGCGTCATTATACTCGGCGGCTGATATTAAACTGCGGCACGAAGTACAATTTGCAAGCACGCAAAATTTTCAAATCGGCGCGCGTTGGAAAAATGGAAAACGATTTTCCGCTCGTCTTGCGTATCAATTTCGCAATGGAATTGACGAGCGGGGGCAATATTTTTCACATCGCCGGCGTTTTCACAGCATCGGATTGTTTTTTGATTTGTAGTAATTTCGTTTTGAAATTGTAATTTAAATTTTGTATTCTTTCTTTACATTTATGTAACAATAAAAGCCATTCGCATGAAAACAATATTTCCGCTCCTTCTATTTGCAATTACAATAAATGTTTTTGCACAACTATCAATTCTGCCGACGCCGAGAAGCGTTGTTGAAAAATCTTCTTCATTTAAAATTTCTTCTGCAGTAAAAATTATTCTCGGCAGCGGCTCGGCGCAGGAAGAATTTATTGCATCGCTTATTAACAACGAATTGAGCGAAATAAAAGAAACACAGCTAAAAATAAGCGATGCGCATTCAATTCGTAAAATGCCGTCAAACAGTTTTATTTTTATAGGAAAAGCAAACAGCGAACTGGGAAAGAAATTATTAAAAGAACACAACGGCGTTTTAACAAAAGAAATGACCGAAGAGGGATATTTTCTTGATGTTACGCCTGAAAAAATTCTTATCATTGCCGAATCGGATAAAGGATTGTTTTACGGCGCTCAGTCGCTTCTTCAATTATTAAAAAAAGAAAAACGGAGCGTTGTTGTTCCGGGCGTTGCAATCAACGATTTTCCGCTGCAACCCATACGCGGAATTACGGACGATATCAGCCGCGGGCAGATTTCCACCGTAGAAAATTTTAAAAGAATTATCCGTTTCTGCGCGCGCTATAAAATGAATACATACTCCCCGTACATTGAAGATGTGTTTGCATTTAAGAAACATTCTGAAGTGTGGAAAAACCGCGGCGCGCTGACGGCGCAGGAGTGGAAAGAAATTGATGCGTACGCAAAACAGTATTTTGTGGAAGTTATTCCGATTTTTGAAACGCTGGGACATTGGGAAAATATTCTGCTTCTTCCCGAGTATGGTAAGTACGGAGAGTTTCCCGGCGCGCATACAATAAATGTTTCTGATGAAAAAGCGTTATCTATATTAGATGAAATGATCGGCGAAATTGCCGGGGCGTTCAGTTCGCCGTATTTTAATATTGCGGCAGATGAATCGTGGGATGTTGGACTTGGAGCGAATAAAGAGCGCGTTAAAAAAAGCGATTTGGCGACTGTCCACGCGGAACATTACAAACGGGTTTTTGCGATGGTGAAAAAATACGGAAAAAAACCGATGATGTACGGCGATATTATTTTAGAACGGCCGGAAATTCTAAAAAAAATTCCGAATACTGTTACGATTGTTGATTGGCACTATGGAGCGGCATTTACCTATCCGAGCGCAGAAATTTTTAAGAGCGCCGGATTTCAATATGTCGTTTCTCCCGCCGTGTGGAATTTTACCGGACCGTTTCCGAATTACATTAATACATTTTTGAACATTCAATATTTAAATATGGAAGGATTCAAAAATAATTCACTGGGAATGTTATGTTCCAATTGGAATGATTTCGGCGGAGAAGCGCTGCGCGAATTAAATTTTTACGGTTATGCGTGGAATGCAGAGTGCGCGTGGAATCCGATGACGGCAGAACAAAATTCATTCAACAAAAAATTTTTTGCGGATTTTTACGGAGCAGAGAAAACGGACGACGTGCAGGCAATCTACAGCATAATGTCGAGTCCGGCGAATCAATATCATTGGTACGAATTGTGGCGGCATCCGATGCTGCCGAACAGAGAGGATATGATTTGGGAAAAGCGTCTGCCGCTGATTCAGCGAATGCAGAGCATTCAATCGCAAATGCCGTTTGTATTAGAGCTGACTGAACAATCTGCCAAAACAATTACGCGCAACCGCGAACATTTGCACAATATTGCTTTTGTCGCAAAATTAAATCTTTGGTTTGCAAAAAAAATTGAAGCGCAGGAAAAAATAAAATTATTGTTAAAACTTACTGACAGCGCAAAAACCGCGCAGAAAGCAAAAGAGCAAATTCTTTCGCTCAGCGCTTCCGTAACAAAAGATTTACAATCTGTAAAAACAGAATTTGAAAAAGTTTGGTTTACAACAAATAAGAGAAATGGTCTTGACTTACTCTTCGCTCGCTACGACCGTCAATCGGCATATTGGA
>CAYXEE010000079.1:3559-9062 GCA_964463935.1 uncultured Chitinophagaceae bacterium
TGCGCAACAGATTCAGAAAAATAATTTCAAAAGCGACGTTCAACTGCAAAGTCAATGGATATATCATCCGAAAGCAAATCCTGGAATAAAAGATTCTACGCAAATTCAAAAAGCATATTTTAGAAAAACATTTTCCGCAAAGAAAAAAATTGCTTCAGCAAAAATTCAATTGCTGGGAGATACGTGGACGAAACTGTTTGTGAATGGAAAATTTGCCGGAGAAGTATTTGCGCGCCGCTCTCTTTCTTTAATAGTTGAAAATGCGCGCGCAAAAATAGTTGATATTTCTCCGTTTCTTACAGATTCCACAAATGTACTTGCTGTGGAGGCGCAGAATTTTCAGGAAAACGGTTCTGCCGGCGCAAACCTGTATTGCGAAATACAATATGCGGACGGATCGCAGGAAACTATTATGAGCGACGGAACATGGAAAGCGAAAGATTCTGTAAGCAACGGCTGGAATGCAACTTCAAATTCGGATTCGCTTTGGCAGCAGGCATCCGTGAAAAAATATTCTGTTCCTGTTGTTGCGCCGAATCTTTCTGCGGGAAGAACAAGCTGGTATGAGAGATAAAAAAATTTTATGTATATTGCACAACAAAAATTATTTATTAGAGAAAAATATCTATGGAGCAGGAGATAACAACAGAACTAAAACTTTCGCAAAAACCGATTGTGCGATGGACGCTGATGACGGCAGGGACGATTTTAGTGGGAATTGGAATTCTCGGTATGTTTCTTCCGCTGCTTCCCACAACCGTGTTCTTTTTAATGGCGGCGTGGTGTTATGCTCGAAGTTCGGAAAAATTCTATTTTTGGCTTCATCATAACCGGTTTTTCGGTAAGTATTTGAAAAATTACAGAAGCGGAAAAGGCATTTCGTTTTTGTCTAAAATATTTACCATTGCGCTATTATGGATAACTATTCTGTATTCAATGTTTTATTCTGTTGAAAATTTTTATGTACGGATAATACTTCTTGCCGTTGCAATCGGCGTAACAATTCACATCATAGTAATTCCAACCCGCCGTTCTGAAAAATAAAAAGAAAATTTAAAATATAAGGAGGACTATGCTGCGCGGCATTTTTGTTTCATGTTGTTTTATCTCTATTTTATTTTCATTTGCGGCGGCGCAAACAACTGCGCCGGTAGAAGGCATACGCAAAAACACGCCTCAAATTCACGCCTTAAAAAATCTTACCATTATTCCATCGCCCGGAAAAAAAATTGAAAACGGTACAATTATTATTCGCGATGGAATTATTCAATCTGCCGGCGCAAATATTTCTATTCCTGCCGATGCGCGAGAGTGGGATTGCAAAGGATTAACGGCGTACGCCGGATTTATAGAGTTGTATTCCGATTACGGTTTACCGAAACCGAAACCGCAGCAAAATCAAATGCAAGAGCAGGCGCGCGGCGCAAATTATTGGAATGCGAATATAAAATCAGATTTTTCATCGTCTGCAAATTTTCTGCCGGATAAAGAGAGCGCGGAAAAATTACGCGCGCAAGGTTTTACAACGGCGGCAATTGTGCCTGCAATTGGAATTTTAAAAGGCGCGAGCGCGCTTGTTAATCTTGGAGAAGATTCGCCAAATACGCAGATTGTAAAATCAAATCTTTTTCACCATGCAACGCTGGTGCGAGAAAATTTTCCTGAAAGTTATCCCACTTCGTTAATGGGACAAATTGCGCTTCTTCGCCAAACATTCAGCGATGCAAAATGGTATTCCGAAGAGTGGAAAATTTACGCGAAGAATCCGAATCAACAAAGACCGGAAGAAAACAACGCGCTTGCTTCGCTGGAGCAAACAATCAGCGGCAAACAAGCAATTATTTTTGAAACGGACGACGAGCTTGATGTTTTTCGCGCAGAAAAAATTGCAAAAGAATTTTCTCTCAATTATGTAATTCGCGGCAGCGGTTACGAATATCGAAGAATTGATGCGCTGAAAAAAACAGAAGCGCAGTTTATTCTTCCCGTAAATTTTCCCGATGCGCCGAAAGTAGAAACGCCGGAAGATGCGTTCAATACAAATTATGAAGATTTGCGGCATTGGGATTTTGCTTCCGAAAATCCGGCGCGGATGAAAAAAGCGAACATCCGTTTTGCGCTGACGACAAATCAATTAAAAGATATTTCAAAATTCCGCGCTATGGTAAAGCAGGCAATTGACTGCGGATTTTCCGCCTATGACGCGATTGCTTCGCTGACGACAATTCCCGCGCAGTTTGCCGGAGTTGAAAAAAAGCTAGGAACAATAGAAGCGGGAAAAATTGCAAACATTGTTTTAGCAGACGGCGATATTTTTTCCGACAAAACTACGATTCGTGAAACATGGATTGACGGGAAGCGATATGAAATAAAAGCGCAGCCCGCGGCAGACGCGCGCGGAATATGGAAGTTGAAATTTCAAACAGAAAAACAAATTGAAACAATAATAGAAATTTACGGCGAAATGGAAAATCTTTCCGCAGTTATTGGAAAAGAAAAAATAAAAGCCAATGTTTCTGTTCAACAAAAACAGATTGCTATTTCGTTTGACGGCGATTCAATCGGCATCAACGGAATGCTTCGTTTTTCGGGAATGATTAATGAAAAAATAATGAGTGGAATTTGCGAACTTCCAAACGGAAAATCCATTTTGTGGAATGCCGAATTTTCCGCGCCGTTGGCAGTTACAAAAGATTCTGCGCAAACAGCGGTTACTGTTTGTTCAAGTTATGACGTAGTTTTTCCAGACGGCGCATTCGGCAGAAAAGAAATTCCGCAGCAGAAAGATGCGCTTGTAAAAAATGCAACAATTTGGACAAGCGGCGCGCAGGGAAATTTAGAAGAAAGCGATATTCTTATTGTGAAAGGAAAAATTTCTAAAATTGGAAAAGGTTTAACTGCAGGCGGAAACGTTCTTGTAATAGACGCGAGAGGAAAACACATAACGCCGGGATTGATTGACGCACATTCGCACGCGGCAATTTCCAACGGAGTAAATGAATCGGGGCAGGCAATTACCGCAGAAGTGCGAATCGGCGATGTTGTGAATTGCGACGACATAAATATTTACCGCCAGCTTGCCGGCGGATTGACAACAATCAATCAATTGCACGGTTCGGCGAATGCAATCGGCGGGCAAAATTCGGTTCTTAAATTGCGATGGGGAATGCTTTCTGAAGAGATGAAATTTGAAAATGCAAAACCGGGAATTAAATTTGCGCTCGGAGAAAATCCGAAACAATCCAATTGGGGAATTCAAAACCCGACTCGATATCCGCAGACGCGAATGGGCGTTGAGCAGATTATCCGCGATGAATTTACGGCGGCGCGCGAATATGATAAGCGAATGAAAGAAGCAAAAACAAATCCGAATCTGATTCCGCCGCGCAGAGATTTGGAATTGGAATGTGTTGCGGAAATTTTAAATAAGCAGCGCTTAATTCATTCGCACTGTTACCGTCAGGATGAAATTATGATGTTGTTGAAAGTTTCGGATGATTTCGGTTTTCAAATCGGTACGCTTCAGCATGTTTTGGAAGGATACAAAGTTGCGGATGAAATTGCGAAGCGCGGAGTCGGCGCGTCTTGTTTCAGCGATTGGTGGGCGTACAAATATGAAGTGATAGATGCAATTCCGTACGCGGGCGCGTTAATGCATAACGCGGGAGTTGTAGTTTCATTTAACTCGGACAGCGATGAAATGGCGCGGCGAATGAATCTTGAAGCGGCAAAGGCGGTAAAGTACGGCGGATTAAGCGAACAAGAAGCATTGAAATTTGTTACGCTGAATCCCGCAAAACAATTGCGCATTGATGACCGAGTCGGTTCGCTTGAAGTTGGCAAGGATGCAGATTTTGTTATCTGGAGCGGGAATCCGCTTTCAACATATTCTGTCTGCGAACAGACGTGGATTGACGGAAGAAAATTTTTCGATAGTAAAGAAGATGCGGAACTGCGATTAGATATTCAGAAGAAAAAAGCGGAATTAGTACAGAAAGCGCTGAAATCAAAAAAGAAAGGGAGCGGCGCGGCAAAAAGCCCGGTGCGGAGTTCGCGCTATTCCTGCCACGATGAGCGGATAAATGCAATGGAAGGAGGAAATGATAATGAATAATTGTGAATTAAGAATTATGAATATTGAATCTATAAACCAAATAATGTTTATGAAATATTTTAAAATATTTTTTCTTGCAGCATTCATTTTCAATTTTCAATTGCTTATTGCTTCCGATCCGATTCCAGCAAGAAAGCAGGAAAAAGCGATTGCGCTTGTGAACGGAACAATTCACACGGTAAGCGGAAACGACATAGAAAAAGGAACGGTAGTTTTTGATAAAGGAAAAATTATCGCTGTTGGAAATTCCGCTGCAATTCCTGCCGATGCGGAAGTGATTGATGTTTCGGGGAAACATATTTATCCCGGACTCATTAACGCCGCATCGTATATCGGATTGCAGGAAATTGAATCTGTGCGCGGTACGCTTGATTTGGTTGAAGTTGGGAAAATAAATCCGAACATACGAACAGAAATTTCTGTAAATCCTGAATCGGAATTGATACCGACGACGCGGGCAAACGGCGTTACAATTTCGCATATAATTCCCGGAGGAAATTTAATTGCCGGAAGAACATCGGCGATTATGATGGACGGATGGACGCAGGAAGATTTAGTATTAAAAGCTCCGATTGGATTGTATATTCAGTTTCCTGAAATGATTGTTAATCGTTCGCCGCGCGCACGACAAACTGAAGAGGAGCAAAAGAAAAATATAGAAAAAAATCTTGCTGAACTTCGCAATGCTTTTGCCGATGCGCGCGCCTATATGAAAGCGAAAAAAATAAACGGCGAGAAACAGTTGACCGATTTGCGCTGGGAAGCGATGATTTCAGTTTTTGAAAAAAAGATTCCGATAATTGTCCGCGCGGATGAAATAACGCAGCTGCAATCTGCAATTCAATTTGCCAAGGATGAAGATGTGAAATTGATTCTTCACGGCGGGCGCGATGCGTGGAAAGTAACCCACCTGCTGAAAGACAATGCCGTCAGCGTCATTATTGGATCAATTCATGAACTTCCGAACAAACGCGCGGAAGATTTTGACAATCCATTTACGATTGCAAAAAAATTATATGATGCAAATATTCTTTTTGCAATTTCCGGCGAAGGGAATAGTGCAATGGGAGAGCGGAATATTGCATATCAAGCGGCGACTGCCGCCGCGTATGGTTTACCGAAAGAATCCGCGCTTCGTTCTGTAACACTGAACGCAGCAAAAATTCTCGGCATTGATAATTTTACCGGCTCAATAGAAATCGGAAAAGATGCAACGCTGATTGTTACGAACGGCGATCCGTTGGAAATAATGACAAATGTTGAAATGGAATTTATTCAAGGCAGAAAAATTGACCTTCGTAGCCGCCACACTCAATTATATGAAAAATATAAAGAGCGGTACAAACAGTTGGGGATAATGAAATGAGTTATTTTTGTTTTCGTTCCACC
>CAYXEE010000080.1:0-9053 GCA_964463935.1 uncultured Chitinophagaceae bacterium
TCCGTTTCTCTGCTGGCGGTTCCGTTGCCGATTGCGATAAGTTCTATTTTGTATTTTTCAATGAAACGTTCAATCACTTTTCGCGCGCGTTCGCGTTCCGGTTCCGATGAAGTGAAAGGATAGATCGGAGTGTATTCTAAAAATTTTCCCGTTTCATCCATTACGGCAACTTTACAGCCCGTACGAAATCCCGGATCAACGCCGAGTGTCGGCTTCATTCCTGCGGGAGAAGAAAGAAGAAGTTCGCGGATATTTGCTTCAAACGTTTTTATGGATTCAAGGTCGGCGATTTCTTTTTTCGCCAAACGCACTTCGCCGATGATCGTAGTTTTCATTAAACGGTCGAACGCATCTTTCAACATTGCAGAATAGAAAGCGCGTACGGAATCCAATTGCGATTGTATTTCCATGCTTTCAAGATAATGGCGAACAAAATCTTCTTCGTATTGCAATGTAAATGTAATAATTTCTTCCGCTTCGCCGCGGCGCAATGCAAGCATATTGTGCGGCTGAATATCTTTTACACGCGCTTTATAATCGCGGTACATCTCAAATTTTGTTGTGCCGACAGGATGTTTCTTCTCGTCAATGGAAGAAATAAACATTCCTTCATTGGTAAAATATTCGCGGATGTGCTGGCGGTATTCCGCTTTTTCCGAAACTTCTTCCGCAAGAATATCCGATGCGCCGGCGAGAGCTTCTTGAAATGTTTTTACTTCCAATTTTTTAGAAATATATTTTTCTGCTTCTTTTTCAAGGTTCACTCGTTTTGCGTCGGCATTATTTTTGGATTTTATCCATTCTGCCAGCGGTTCTAATCCTTTTTCTTTTGCGATTGTTGCGCGCGTCCGTTTCTTCGGTTTGTACGGAAGATATAAATCTTCCAACTCTGTTTTGGAAAGACAATCTTCAATTGTCTTCTTTAATTTTGGCGTCAGTTTTTTCTGTTCATCAATAGATTTAAGGATTGTTTCTTTTCGTTCTTCAAGTTCCAGCAAATAATCAAACCGGTCAAAAAGATTGCGAAGCTGTGTTTCGTCCATTTCCCCTGTGCGTTCTTTTCGGTAGCGGGCGATGAACGGAATTGTTCCGCCGTCTGCGCGCAGTTCGAGCGCCGAAGTTACTTGTTGTGCCGTAAGGGAAAGTTCTTGCGAAAGTAGTTTTGTAATATCGAGCATAAGAAAGGCAATGAATAATGAGTAATTAAAAAATGAATAATGTAAATTTTTGTTCTATCTATGAAATCTGTGGCTGTCTTTTTCCATCTTGTACAAATAAAACACCGCAGAAAAAGAAACCGGCATTTCTGCGGTGCGATGCAAAGATAAAAGAGAATTAGCGAATTACAAAATAATTTTTGTGAAAAAGAAAAATTGTTTTCTATCAACTCATAAATTGACACTGTTATCCATTTTCATTACAATAAGAAAACTTCATTCACAATCTAAATAGTAATTGTATGCCTCAATATCCTAAAGAACGACACATTGGAAATATACGCCAAGTTACAAGCTCATCCATTATTGTGCAGTTAGACGACGATCTTTTTACAATGGAACGCACGATGAATGGGAAAAACTATCCTGTCGGTCAGGTTGGTTCGTTTATTGTTATTCCTTCCGGCGAATCTGAAATTGTCGGAATTGTTAATCGCACAAGATTTGTTACAGAGTTGAACAAGGAATTGGATGCGCAGCTTATCGGCTCGCTGACTGATGGAAAGTTTCAAAAAGGAATTGCATCGTATCCGGTTATCGGCGGCGATGTGTTTATGACGGATGAAAAAGGGGCGACGGCTGTTTTCGCTTCTTTCTCGCAATTCGGTTTTGCAGTCGGCGATATTTCCGGTTACCCAGGCGAGCGTCAGTATGTTGATCCGAATAAATTTTTTGGCAAACATCTTGCAGTGCTTGGTTCGTCCGGCTCGGGAAAATCTACAACCGTTGCTTCAATTCTGCAAAAAGTGCAAATGTTTTCCAATACGCATGTTATTATTCTGGATATTCACAACGAATATTCCGCGGCGTTCAGAGATTATGGAAATTTGATCAACATTACGGAATTGGAAATGCCGTACTGGTTCATGAACTTTGAAGAACTACGTGAAATGTTTGTTGATGAAGGTGAGCCATCCGCACAGTCGCAAATTATGATGTTGAAAGATCTTATTCTCAACGCAAAGAAAGCAAAGAATCCCGATCTTCAAAATATTATTACAATTGATTCTCCTGTGTTTTACGACCTGAATGAAGTTCGCGCAAAATTTCAATTCTACGATACGGAGCGCGTCTCTACCGGAGCAGGTGTGCGTGAAGGTCCATTTTACGGACAGTTTACGCGCTTTCTTGTCCGGCTCGACAGTAAAATGACCGACAAGCGGTACGAATTTATGTTTCGTCCCAGAAAGTTCAAAGATTCCAATGCGCTGAAAGCAATTCTTAACAAACTGCTCGGATTTGACAATCAAAAATCTGTTACGGTAATGGACTTGAGCGGCGTTCCGTTTGATATTGTAAATACTATTGTTGCGCTTCTTGCACGAACAATTTTTGATTTTAATTTTTGGAATAGAGCGAAGGCAGATTTTCCAATATTGATGATGTTTGAAGAAGCGCATAATTATCTGCCGCAAGTTGCAAATCAATACAATCGCGCGGCGAGAAAAATTGTAGAGCGTATTGCAAAGGAAGGAAGAAAATACGGCGTCGGCTGTATGATTGTCAGTCAGCGCCCGTCGGAACTTTCGGAAACAATTCTTTCGCAATGTAATAATTTTGTAATTTTGCGGTTAACAAATCCGAACGATCAGAATTTTGTAAAAAAACTTGTTCCCGATTCGTTTGCCGGAATGTTTGATATTCTTCCATCAATGCGTCAAGGGGAAGCGTTATTTGTCGGCGATGCCGTTCCGCTTCCTGCGCGCGTGCTGTTGGATTTTCCGCAGCCGCCGCCCAACAGCGCAGATATAATGTTTTATGATAAGTGGATAGCCGCCGATCAACAGACAAATGTTTCCGATGTTGTTGAACGCTGGTGGCATCAGGATAGAGACTAGAAAAAAACAATTATGAATTAGGAATTATGAAAGATGCAATGTTTGAATTAGGAATTATGAAAGTTGAAATGATAGCGTTTATCTTTTTGTGAGTTTATATCTTTGAAAAGAAATTTTTCATAATTCATCCTTCATCTTTCATATTTTAAATGAAGAATCGTTTAGAAATAAAAATACTTCTGCTTCTTATTCTTGTTCTTGTTGTCGGATTCGGTTCGTACGTTATCGTTTCTATTACGCGGGAATCGGAAGTTCTGCTTCAACAGCAAAAAGAAAAAGCGATGTTGTTTTCTGAAACAGTTATGGTTGGAATCCGCAATGTCATGCTTTCCGGGAAAGCGCCATACGCCGCAGAACTTGTAAGCGATGCGCGGGAGAATTTAAAATTCGGAACGCTTCGCGTGTATAACAATAAAGCAAAAGAAGTTTTTCCCGATGAAGGAAGAGGAATAATTGCAAATTCCGCCGATGAAAATGTTCGCCGCTCTATTGAACAGCAAATAGAAGTAATGCTTGCAAAAAAAGAGAGCGCAAACGAAGAATTTATCCGCATTGAGCCGCTAAAAAATGACCGCGAGTGTCAGGCATGTCATTCGGGTAATCACAAAATTCGCGGTGCAACCCGCCTTGTTCTAAATCCAAAATTGATGGCGGCGCATAAGCAAGATATGGCGGAGCAAAAATTTGAACACACGCAAACCGAAATTGTAGAAATTATCAGTAATACGCTTGCGGCAAGTTTTCGCAACATTATGCTTTCCGGACGCGGCGAATTGATGGATACGCTTGTTCGCCGCGCGTCAGCGCTTCCGTTTATTGAAAAAATAAATGTGTATGATAGATTCGGCGCCGTGCATTTCGGAAATGAAGAACGCTCAACCGATACAGAAATAATTACCAACGCAATTGAAACAGCGCAGCCGCAATTATTGTGGGAAAAGAAAAAAAATGTACTTACGCGTCAGATTCCGCTCCGCAACGAAGAACGCTGTCAGGTTTGTCATGGACAAAAAAGCCAATGGCGCGGCGTTATGGAAATTTCTGTTAAAGTAAATCAATTGAAAATGAATCCGATGCTTCTTGAAGAACAATTAACAGAGATGCTGCAAGATGTTATCGGAGTCGGATTTCGCAGTATTATGCTCGTAGGTAAAGGAAGTTATGCCCGCGCGTTCATCAACGATGTTCGCTCAATCAGCGCGGTAAAAGACCTTCGTGTATTCGATAAAGAAGCAAACGAGCGATTTGTGAACAGTCAAATAAAAGATGATGGAATTGGTTTTGTACAGGAAGCATTAAAAAAAGATACTGTTGTTGAAACAATGCAATGGAGTAACGGCGAAGAATTTCTTGTTCGTTATTCCACGCTTCAAAACGAAAAACGCTGTCAGGTGTGCCACGGCGATGATCACACAATTCGCGGCGTTGTCGGGGTAACATCTTCAATGGCGGAAATCAATGCAACAATTCGGAAGAATCAATTTTTTTCAATTATTGCCGGGCTCGTAACAATTCTCCTCGTATGGCTTGTGCTACGCATATTTATGAAATTTGTTGTAGTTAAACCAATCGGCAATATCGGCGAAGTTGTGCAGAAAGTAGGCGATGGAAATTTTTCTGTAGCAACAAATGTACAATCCAACGACGAAATCGGCGAACTCGGAACGCGCATTAATGAAATGATTGTCGGCTTGCGCGAGCGGTTTCATCTGCAAAAATTTGTTTCACAGCAAACGGTGGATTATGTTCAGCGCGCTTCGGAACTTGGCGTAAAGCTCGGCGGCGAGCGGAAACAAGCGACAGTTTTTTTCTCCGATATACGCGGCTTCACCGCATTTTCAGAAAAAGTTGAACCGGAGCGCGTTGTTTCTATGCTCAATACAATCTTAAGCAAGCAGGCGGCGATTGTGAAAAAATTCGGCGGCGATATTGATAAATATGTCGGCGATGAACTTGTTGCAGTGTTTCAAGGCGAAGCGATGGCGCGAAATGCTGTGTTGTGCGCGATTGAGATTCAAAAAATGATGGAAGAAATTCACAATGAGATTGGCGAATCAATCGCGATAGGAATCGGCATTAACACCGACGAAATGGTAATGGGCGCAATGGGAAGCGACGAGCGAATGGATTTTACTGTGATTGGTGATGCCGTGAATCTTGGCGCTCGGTTATGCAGTGCAGCTTCCCGCGGACAGATTCTGCTTTCCGAAGATTCTGCAAAATTTGTTTTCAATGATTCGTACATAGAACTTGTTAAGCATGAGCCGATTAAAGTAAAAGGGAAAGAATCGGCAATACAAATTTTCGAAGCAAAAGCACGGATGTAAATTTCCAATATTCAAAAAGTTAAAAAAGAATCTTTTCTCAGGATTCGATGTTTTGTATATTACCACATGAAATCCATAAAAAAATATCGTGAACCGAGTTTATTTGAACAAGGACTTGAAGGGAAAACATATCCTGTTGAAATAAAATCGGAGCAAATACAACTTCACTATGAAAAGAAAAACGGGAAACTTTTCTTTGGTGATTCATTGAAATGGCTTTCTGAACTTCCCAAGGAAAGCGTTGATCTTATTTTTGCAGACCCTCCGTATAATATTAACAAAGCCGAATGGGATAATTTCAAAGACCAAGATGAATATATTGAATGGTCTATCAATTGGATTGAACAAGCAGCAAAAGTTTTAAAAAAAAATGGAACATTATATATTTGCGGATTTTCTGAAATTTTAGCCGACTTAAAAAGACCTTCGATGAAATTTTTTAAAGGCTGCCGCTGGATTGTTTGGCATTATAAAAATAAAGCTAATATGGGAAAAGATTGGGGGCGGTCGCACGAAAGTATTTTACATTTACGCAAAGGAAAAGAATTTACGCTCAACGTTGATGATGTTCGCATTCCCTATGGAAAACATACGTTAAAATATCCTCATCATCCACAAGCAGAAACAAGTCAATACGGAAACGGAAAACAGCATATATGGCAGCCGCATCCGCAAGGCGCAAAGCCAAAAGATGTTATTGATATTCCTACAACATGTAATGGCTCAGGGGAATCTACACCGCACCCGACACAAAAGCCGGAAGAATTAGTTCGAAAATTTGTTTTTGCAAGTTCAAATGCAGGCGATGTTGTTTTAGATCCGTTTTCCGGCTCGGGAACCACTATTGTAGTAGCAGAGCAATTGAATCGCCAATGGCTTGGGTGCGATAATACGATTCAGTACAATCAATGGGCAATAAAACGATTAGAAAATGTTGTACGGCGAACAAAAGATGAATGGATAGAGTTTGATCGAAAAACAGCAGAACAACGGGAATCTATACGATGACGCTGAAAAAATTGCTTACCATTGCAACCGATAAAAACAATTTTATTACAATCCAAAATTATCTTGATTTTTGCAGCTCTTATTTATCTTTTATAGAAGAGAATTTACAAGCAGTTATTGTATCACAAAACGAACATCATTATAGATTTTTCCAATACAAGAAAGATGGAAATTTTAACGTTTCACGTCCGATAAATTCTCATCTAATGTATAATGCTGATTCTTTTGAAAAATCAAAAAAAAAAATTTCTTAAAATATTAAAAAACATAGATAACAATTCTGCAGAAAACAGATTAGTTGTAAACAATTCTGTTTATACAATTCAGCAATCAATCGGCGCCGCGTTAGATGCACTTCCAGCCGCAAAATCTAATACAGCCAGAAAAATTGCAGGAGATTTATTTGAGAGGCTAATAAGAAATGTTTTAAATGAAGTTGGAATAGATTGTTCTTCCGGCGTTGTAAAATTGCCTATAATTGTTGCCGGTAAAAAAGAATTTGAATTTAATTACCAACATGATTTGATAATAAATTCTAACGGAGAAATAAAAGCAATTGGTTCTGTAAAAACTTCGAGCAAAGATAGAATTGATAAAATTTTCATTGATAAATTTCTTTACAATAAACTTACCGAAAAAGCTACACCTCATTTTGCAGTTTTTTTGAATGACGTTCAAAGAAAAGATACACACTCCAAAGGCAAATACGGAATTAACTCGACATTTCTACCCGGACATTTTAAGGGATATACTGTCAAATTAAATCCGTTAGATGGCGTATATTATTGCGATATTCGCCCGAATATGATAACTGAACCAATTTTAAAAGACCAGATAAAAACATTTGATCATTTATTGTTTGATGATATTTGGAAAATGATACAATGACCAAACAATTTTTTTTGTTCCTTTTTTTCTTCTCTTCTTTTCTCTTTTCTCAAACTGTTTCTCCAAAATTTGAAACGCGAGCAGTGTGGATTTCCGCAGCCAGCGGCGACTGGCCCACGTCAACAGATGTTGATAAACAACAGCAGTCGCTTATAGAAATTTTGGATGTTATTCGCTCGTTAAAGTTCAATACAGTATTCTTTCAAGTTCGTCCGCGTGGCAATACGCTGTATCGCTCTGAAATAGAACCGTGGGCGGCGCAATTAACCGGAATTCTCGGAAAAGATCCGGGCTGGGATCCGCTGGAATTTGCAATTGAGCAAGCTCATAAACGCGGATTAGAGCTTCACGCATGGATAAATATTGGAAAAATTTACAACGCCGAACTGCAAGCAAATCATAAAAATCATTTATTAAATACTCATCCAGAATGGCTGAAAAAATTTGGAAAAGAATGGTGGATAGATTTGGGAATTCCTGCCGCGCGCGATTATACAAAAAAAGTTGTTATGGAAGTTGTAAATAATTACGATGTTGATGGAATTCATTTTGATTACATCCGCTATCCCGGAAAAAATTTTGACGATTGGAAAACATTCCGCGAATTCAGCGACGGAATTGAACGGAACGAATGGCGGCGCAATAATATAACGGCGTTCGTACGCGATGCGTATGTTGCAATTACTTCTGTTAAACCGCATGTAAAAATCGGTTCTGCGCCGATTGGAATTTACCAAACCTTAGATGGTGCGCAATCATCATTTTCGGGAATGAATGACATTTCACAAGATTCCCGCCGCTGGTTAAAAGAAGGAATTCACGATTATGTTGCGCCGCAGTTGTACTGGTCGTTCGGCGAACAAAAAAATCCGAATGATCCCGATTTCGGCGCGCTGTGCAACGATTGGTCGCGCGAGCGCTACGGACGCAGCGTGTTTATCGGCATCGGCGCGTACCGCGAAAATATTCAAGACGAAATTGCGGAGCAGATTCGCTTTACGCGCGAAGCGGGCGCGCAGGGTCAGTCAATATTTCGCTATGAAAATTTGAACGCAGTAAAAGAGGAAATTCGCTCGGCGTACAGATTCCGCGCGATGTTTGCGCCGATGCCGTGGAAAGATTCCATCCCGCCGCTTCCGCCCGAGAATGTAAAAATTATCTACGATGAAAATGCCGCAATCATTAAATGGAGCGAGCCGAAAAAGGCAAAAGATAAAGAACTTCCGTTTTGGTATGCTGTCTATCGTTCTACGGATGAAAATGTAAACACAAAAACTTCAGGAACATTGCTCGCAATTCTTCCTTCATCGCAGAGATCCTTTCGCGACGAAACACTTCAAGACAAAAAATATTTTTACGCAATTACATCACTGGATAGATGCGGCAACGAAAGTACGGGAAAAGAACAAAGAATTGTTGAAGCAGAAAACATTTTAACACGATATTTGAAATCAAAAAATGAAATCTCTCTCTCGGAAAGTTTCCCCAATCCTTTTTCAGCGCGTACTTTTATTTCATTCGAACTGCCGAAGCGCAGCACAGTGGAAATAACGCTGAAAAACATTGCAGTGAAACAAGAAACAACGCTCGTACGCGAAATAAAAGAAGCAGGCGCTCATATTGTTGTTGTTGACGGAAAAAATCTTTCGAATGGAAAATATGAATTGCAATTGAAAGCCGGAGAGAAAATTCTTAAAAAAAATATTGAAAAGCGTTGATGCTGGGTATAATACTCAAAATGTGTGGATAAATTATTTGCGAATAAGATAAAAGTA
>CAYXEE010000081.1:0-9022 GCA_964463935.1 uncultured Chitinophagaceae bacterium
GTCCGAATAATTCGCTTTCAATCAATGTATCGGGAATTGAAGCGCAGTTTAACGCAACAAACGGTTTTTCTTTTCGTTCGGAATTACCGTGAAGAAAATTTGCAAACAATTCTTTTCCCGTGCCGCTTGCTCCTTCAATTAAAACAGTGGAATCGGTCGGCGCAACTTTTCCCGCAAGTTCAAGCGCTTTCAAAAATTCCGCGCTTTCGCCGATAAGATTAGCGGATTTTGCAAGCCGCGAAAGTTCGGTTTTCATTACTTTGTTTTCAATTGTAAGCTTTCTTCGTTCTATGGAATTTTCCACTAACGAAAAAAGCTCATCTACGGAATACGGTTTTGTGAGATAGTAAAATGCTCCTTTTTTCATACATTCTACCGCAATTCTCACATCATCAACGCCGGAAAGAATAATTACCTGCGTGTCTATATAGTGATCTTTAATAAATGTTAGAACCTCCAAGCCGTCTATCCGCGGCATTCGTACGTCTAACAATACAACATCGAACAGCTTTTTCTGTAAAATGTTAATTGCCAAAACGCCGTCTTCGGCAGTTGTTATTGTGTGTCCTTCAGCGGAAAGAATAGAAGATAATGTTTCACGGAAATCGGCTTCATCATCCGCGATTAGAATGGATGCGCTGTATTTTGATTTTACCATAATTGTTTCCTTTTGATTGTTGTAATGTAGCATCAAAATTTCTTTTTGTCAAAACGAATTATTTTTCTATTTTTGTGCAGGATTCTATAATAACAATCAAGGGTTTATGGCTACAATTCTTCTCCTAACTATTTCCAATGTGTTTATGACTTTTGCATGGTATGGTCATTTAAAATTTAAAGAAATTGCTTTGTGGAAAGTTGTTCTTGCAAGCTGGGGAATTGCATTCTTAGAATATTGTTTTATGGTGCCGGCAAACCGGCTTGGGTACGGAGAGTTTAATGCGGCGCAGCTAAAAACAATTCAGGAAGTTATTACGTTGGTTGTATTTAGCGTTTTTTCTGTACTCTATCTAAAAGAAGAATTGAAATGGAATTATGTCGTCGGTTTTCTATTTATAATTCTCGCTGTTTTTTTCATTTTTAAAAAATGGTAATGTATGAAATCCGCCGAGCAAAAACTTCTGCCGTATCTTTTTTCTTTCAGTCTGCTGTTTGTGTATTTAATCGGATTAAATATCGGTGAAATTTGGTCGTACTTTCTAATTTTTTTCGTTTTTGTTTTTATTCCAATTGTTGAGCCGTTTGTTGGAACGGACGAAACAAATCCGAATAAGTATGAAGAAATTCAATGGAAAAATCATTTCAGTTTTTTTATTCTGCTTTGTGTGCATTTGTTTGCCGCGCTGATTGTTCTTGTTACATTCTTTTCGTTCATAATAGAATTTGAGCCGACGCTTTTTGAAATTATCGGGGCGGTAATCAGCACCGGAATTATTTTGGGGTTAAATGCAATTCCTGTTGCGCACGAACTGCTTCACCGAGACGATGAAAACGAGCGCTTGCTGGGAAAAATTTTGCTTTTTGTAACAAACTATTCGCATTTCAGCGTTGAACATATTGAAGGGCATCATAAAAATATCGGTACGGACAGCGATACCGGAACGGCGCAGATTCGGCACTCGCTCTATTATTTTTGGTTCCGCTCGTTATTCGGCGGTTATTTTAGCGCATGGAAAATTGAAACAGAACGAACAGGAGGAGTGAATTTTCAAAACAGAATGCTCAACTATACTCTTATTTCGCTTGCATATAATTTTTTAATATTCATCGCTGTTGATACGGAAGTGTATCTGTGGTTTTTGCTCTCCACAATTATCGGAATGCTGTTGTATGAAACAATAAATTATATTCACCACTACGGATTGTTTCGTTACAGCAATGAGAGCGGCTTGCTGGAAGAAATTTCCGCTAAGCATTCTTGGAATACAAATTTACGATTAAGCCGCTGGCTTCTGCTCGAACATTCGCTGCACAGCGATCACCACCTCAATCCCAATCGTCAGTACCAGCTTCGCCGCCGCATTGAAGGAAGTCCTCAATTGCCGTATGGAATACCGGCTATGATTATTCTTGCACTGTTTCCGCCGTCATGGTTTGGCAAAATGGATGCAATGGCGCTTTCGATTGTCCGGCAAAAAACAGAGGACGTTATTTCTCTTACGCCGCAGCAAAAACCGCGCGATACGTTTGATATTGATTGATTTTAAGGTTTGCGTAGCATGAATTAGTTAGGTGGACTACCGCCTTCAAAATTAGATTAAACTAAATTAAGGGTATCTCTAAAAACATCTCTCGCAAAGTCCCGAAGACGCAAATTATTGTTTAAAAATTATTTTTTGCGGTTTAGAGTCTCTGCGAGAAAATTTATTTGTGAGTTTTTCGAGATGTCCTTAACCGAAAATAATTCGCCAAGATGTGAAACTTTTTCTATATTGGAAACGTTAGATACTATATTAGTTTCCACAATATAATTAGTATTGATACGTCTTATCAAATATGCTGAATTTCAGCATTTTTTAATGGTTTTATGGAAACTAATAAAACCAAAACAGTTTCTTAACAAGGGAGATATTGTGTTAGATCAAGAAATTAGAGCAAGAATTTTAGAAGCCGCCAGGGAATATTATTTCAACAACGGCTTTAGCAAAAGTTCAATGGATGATTTTGCTCAAATGCTTGGAATGAGCAAAAAAACAATTTATAAATATTTTTCCAGCAAAGATGATATTGTGCGCGCAATAGCGCACGAAAAAATGCTGCGCGTGCATGGAGAGTGTGTTCGTCTGCAAAACAGCAAGGAGATAGATTTTTTGGAACGGATACGCTGCGTTACAAATTTCTTATCTCGCGAGATGGGTTCAATAAAACCAATTTTTTATATGGACCTGAAAAGAAATCTTCCGGAATTGTGGAGAGAAATTGACGAGTTCCGCCGCGAACGCATTCACGAAGATTTTAAAAAATTTATTCTTGAAGGAATTCAACTTGGAATGTTCCGTAAAGATATAAATGTAGATGTTCTTGTGTTAATGTACGCAAATGCAATTCAATCAATAATCAACCCCGATGTGTTAATCAATCTTCCGCTGAATTCTTCGCAAGCATACAGCGCTATTGTAGATATAATTTTCGGCGGAGTCTTTACAGAACAAGGGAAAGAAAAATATATGACTAATCAAAACGTCTCTATGGAAGAAAAGGAGCATATTGAACAATGAATAGAATAATTTCACTTTTTATTTTAAGTACAGCAATTATATTTTCAATTAACGCGCAGCAAAAACTTTCGCTTACGATTGATAAGGCGATTGAAACCGGATTGCAAAACAGTAAAGCGTTAAAAGTATCGCAGTTAAAAGTTATTGCCGCCGAAGCGAAATCCGGCGAAACAAATGCGCTGGGATTGCCGTCGCTGAAATTTCAAGGCGCGTACACGCGGCTGAGCGAAGTTCCCGCCGGTTCAATTCCCAATTTTATCAATCCGGCGCTCCCTCCAATTGTTCTTTCTCCAAGCGTAGTAAATAATTATACATTGCGTGGAACAATTCAGCAGCCGTTATTTACCGGCGGAAAAATTTCCGGCGCGCAAGATGCCGCGGAATATGCGTCTGAAGCGCAGAAATTAGATTTTACAAAAGACAAAGCGGAAATTATTTACAACATTAAAGCGGCATATTGGAATGTATTCCGCGCAATTGAGTTTAAAAAATTTGTCGATGAAAATGTTCAGCAGATAAAAGCTCATGTAACCGACGCAGAAAATTTATTAAAGCAGGGAATGCTTACCGCCAATGATTTATTAAAAGTTCAAGTACAGCTTTCTGAAGCGCTGGTTAGACAGATTGATGCAAAAAATAATGTTCAGCTTACAATGTATGGATTAAACAATACGCTGGGGCTTCCGCTTCTAACAGAAATTGAACTTGCTTCAACGATTGAAGTGAAAGAACGCGAGTGGACTTCCGCCGACCAATTAGTAAAAAACGCATTTGAAAAACGCCCGGATGTTTTGGCAATGAATGCGCGCGTAAAAGCAAGCGAATCGGCATTACGTTCCGCGAGCGGCGGATGGTGGCCTCAAGTATTTCTTACGGGCAATTACAATTATTTACGCCCGAATACAAGAATTTTTCCGACGAAAGATGAATTTAAGGGAACATGGGATGTAACGCTTTCCGTTTCGTTTGATGTGTGGAATTGGAATCAAACCGGAAACCAGACAACGCAGGCGCAAGCGCAGCTTTCGCAGGCAGAACAAGGAATTTCTATGTTACAAGACGGCGTTACGCTGGAAGTAACACAATATTATTTATCCGTCAATCAATCCAAAGAACGAAAAGCGGTTGCAGAACAGGGAGTTAAGCAGGCGGAAGAAAATTTCCGCGTTATGAGCGAAAAATACAAAAAAGGGCTTACGCCAAATTCTGAACTTCTTGATGCGGAAGTAGCGTTATTATCGGCAAAACTTAATTTTACACAGTCATTAGTTGATTATGAACTTTCGATGGCGCGTTTATCAAAAGCCATCGGCGAATAAGAATTTATTTTTAAGGAGAATAGAAAATGAAAAGATATACAATAATTTCAATCGGCGTAGTGTTAGCCGGCGTCGTGTTTGCATTTGTGTTGAACAGCCAGGCAAAAAGCGATGCGCAATCTAACGATGGAAAAATTTTAACGGCATATTCTGTTTCAACAATTACCGTTGAAAAAAAATCAGTTTCAAATTCATTTTCGCTCGTCGGAACAATTGCTGCGAACAACGATGTGATTGTTCTTTCGGAAACGCAGGGACGCGTGGTGAAAGTGAATGCAGAAGTCGGCGATTACAAGCAGGCAGGTTCTGTTCTTGTTGAAGTTGACAGCGAGTTGAAAGAAGCTGCGTTTAAAACAGCAGCAATGACGTACGAAAAAGCAAAAAAAGATTTGGAGCGTTTTGAAAGTTTGTATAACGAAAAATCCATTTCAGAATCGCAAATTGAACAAGCGCGATGGAATTTCCAATCTGCAGAAACGCAATACATTATAGCGCGCAGACAATATAACGATACGAAAATTACGACTCCGATTTCGGGAATTGTAACAGCGCGGTATGTCAATATCGGTTCTACGGTAATGGGCGCGCCGCAGGCAACAGCAATTGCAAATATTGTGGATATTTCCAAACTGAAAGTAAAGGTAAGCGTTGGAGAAAAAGATGTGTTCCGTTTAAAAGTCGGCGAAAAAGTTGATGTTACAACGGATGTGTATCCTACTACGGTATTCACAGGAAAAATTAGAAGCATTTCTTCCAAAGGAGACGAGGCGCATACATATCCTGTTGAAGTAACAATACAAAATAATCCTAACCAGCCGCTGAAAGCCGGAATGTTCGGGCGGTTAAATTTTTCATTACGCAATTCAAATTCTGCGCTCTGGATTCCGCGCGAAGCGATTATTGGAAGTTTGAAAAACGCAAAAATATTTGTTGTTGAAAACAATACGGCAAAACTTCGCGCGGTTTCCGTAGGAGATGAAAACGGAACGAATGTTGAAATTTTAAAAGGATTGAACGAAGGCGAAACCGTAGTTGTGAACGGACAAAATAATTTAAAAGATAACTCCGCAGTTATTGTGCGAAAATAATTGCGACCGAAGGAATACGAAAATGACAATTACCGAATTATCAATAAAACGACCGACTCTTGTTGTGGTTGTGTTTACCGTTATCGGCGTGCTTGGTCTGTTCAGCTACAGTTTGCTGAACTATGAACTGCTTCCCAAAATGGGAATTCCCGTTATTACCATTACAACAATTTATCCCGGCGCATCGCCGTATGAAGTTGAAAACAACATAACAAAAGTTATTGAAGACGCTGTTTCCGGCATAGATAAAATTGATTATGTGCGTTCCACTTCGTTTGAAGGTTTGTCGCTTATTGTTATCGAATTTAAACAAGATGCAAACGTGGACGTGGTAGTGCAGGATGCGTCTCGAAAAGTAAATGCTATTGTTGCAAAACTTCCAAACGACGCAAAAGCGCCGACTGTTTCCAAAATTGCATTCGATGAAATTCCGGTTCTTCGTTTGGGAGTTACAAGCGAAATGAATTCGCGCGAATTTTATCAATTTTTGAAAGATAGAATTCAGCCGCGCATTTCTAAAATTTCCGGCGTTGCGCAGGTTGCGCTTAGCGGCGGCGATGAACGCGAAATAAAAATAAATGTTGATGCAAATAAAGCGCGCGCGTATGGAATTTCCATTTTGCAAGTAATGGCTGCCGTGCGAAGCGCAAATATGGATTTTCCGACAGGAAAAATTAAAGATTCAGACGCGCAGTTTGTTGTGCGCATTGCCGGAAAATTTACATCAATTGAAGATTTGCGTCAGTTGGTTGTCGGCAGGTCGCGTCAGGGAGGCGATATTCGCCTTAGCGATGTTGCGGAAGTGCAGGACGGAATAAAAGAATATTCATTGATGAACCGCGTGAACGGCGTAACATCTATCGGTATTCAAGTTGTAAAACAATCCGATGCGAATGCGGTAAACGTAAGCAAATTTGTGCGCGAAGAATTGAAAAAAATTCAAGTAGAATATGCGGAACTAGGAATTCATTTTAATATAGCTCAAGACAGTTCTACGTTTACGCTTGATGCGGCAAACGCTGTTAAAGATGATTTGCTTCTTGCTGTTATAATGGTTGCTATTGTAATGCTTCTATTTTTACACAGCATTCGCAATTCGCTGATTATTCTTGTTGCAATTCCTTCTTCGTTAATTGCATCGTTTGCAATTATGTATGCGCTCGGTTTTTCTTTGAACGTGATGACGCTTCTTGGAATGTCGCTTGTAATCGGAATTCTTGTGGACGATTCCATTGTAGTTCTTGAAAATATTTACCACCACCTTGAAAAAGGAGAAGAACCAAGAATCGCCGCGCTGCGCGGAAGAAATGAAATCGGATTTGCCGCGCTTTCCATTACTATGGTGGATGTTGTAGTATTTCTTCCGCTTTCGCTTGTCGGCGGAATTGTCGGTAAAATTATGCGGGAGTATGCGCTTGTTATTGTCGGCTCTACGTTAATGAGTTTATTTGTTTCATTTACCATAACGCCGATGCTGGCGTCGCGATTTGCAAAATTAGAGCGGCTAACGGACAAATCGTTAATGGGAAAATTTGCATTAGCGTTTGAACGGTTCTATCATCGCTTCTCGGATTTTTATCAAAAAACGTTGAAATGGGCGCTGCAAAATAAAATGAAAGTGGGCATAGCAACAACATTGTTATTTATTGCATCGCTTTCGCTTCCTGCGATTGGTTTAATCGGCAATGAATTTATGCCGCAATCCGACCGCGGAGAATTCGGCGTTACTATTGAATTGCCTCCCGGCGCATCAATAGATCAAACAAATAAAACAACGTTGGAAGTTGAGCGTGCATTATCACAATTGCCGGAAATTAAAAAAATATTTACTTCCGTTGGCTCCCAGGATAATGGAGCGTTAACGCTTTCCAGCAATAACATAACGCAGCTTAATGTTGCGCTTGTTCCGAAAAATCAGCGCAAACGCTCAACAACAGAAGTCGGCGAAGCAATAAAAGAAGTGGTAAAACAAATTCCCGGCGTACAAGTTTTCGTTTCTCCAATCGGAATTTTTGGCGCGGCAGACCAAGCGCCGATTCAAATTGCAGTGCAGGGAACAGACACAAAAACTATTCTTGAAGCGGCAGAAATTGTAAAAAATGTTATTTCAACGGTGCAGGGCGCGGAAGATATTCGTCTTTCTGCAGAAGCCGGAAAACCGGAAATGCAGATAGAAATTGACCGCGCGAAAATGGCGCAGCTCGGACTTTCTGTTGCAGATGTCGGTTCAACGCTGCGTATAGCGTTAACCGGAGACGATCAATCGAAATTCCGCGATGGAAATAATGAGCATGATATCCGCGTTCAGCTGGATGAGTTTAATCGTTCTAAGACGGAAGATATTGGCGCAATTACATTTATCAATAATCGCGGACAATTAGTTGAATTGAAACAGTTTGCAACGGTAAATCTTTCTTCCGGTCCGACAAAACTTGAACGACGCGACAGAATCGGCGTCTTATTTGTTAACGGGCAAACAGTCGGCAGACCGGCGGGAACAATTATGCAGGAATTTAAAAATAAAATTGCAAAAACAGAATTACCGCAGGGAATTACTCTCGCCTATCTTGGAATGGAAAAGCAGCGCGCAGAAGGTTTCGGCAGTCTTGGAATTGCAATGGGAATCGGCATTCTGTTTATCTATTTAATTCTTGTTGCATTGTACGATTCGTATGCGCATCCGGTTGTAGTGTTGTTTTCGCTTCCGCTTGCAATTGTCGGCGCGATGACTGCGCTTGTTATTACCGGAAAATCGCTGAGCATATTTACAATGCTCGGAATGATTATGTTGATGGGACTTGTGGCAAAGAACGCAATTCTTCTTGTTGATAGAACAAACCAAACGCGGCTGGAACATGGTTTATCTGTGTATGAAGCGCTGATTGAAGCGGCGCAGTCGCGTCTTCGCCCAATATTGATGACAACCGCAACAATGATTTTTGGAATGATGCCGGTTGCTCTTTCAACCGCATCGGGCGCAGAATGGAAATCCGGTTTAGCGTGGGCGCTTATCGGCGGATTGACAAGTTCCATGTTTTTAACGCTGCTTGTTATTCCCGTTGTGTATATAAAAATTGACGAATGGAAAACAAGAATTCCAGCTTTTTTTAACAGGCCGTCCTCTCTATTTTCGCGATTTAGAAATGGAAATAATGCCAATGGCTCTTCTGTTAACGCTAACGGAAGATTGGAAGAACTAAGAGTGAAATAAAATTTTTCGCACAATAAAAGCGCGGAAGCAATTTCGTGCTTTTATGTTTTATTGAATTTCAAAAAACATTTTAATAACTGAAGTTACGCAGATGGTCATGCTGAGCGAGGCACGCTTAAGTTTGTAAGGTTATCCTTCGGCGCATCCTTCAAAAAACAAAGGATTTGCTCAGGATGACCTTAATTT
>CAYXEE010000082.1:0-8937 GCA_964463935.1 uncultured Chitinophagaceae bacterium
GACGATGACAGCGGCTGTTGCTTCAATTGTAAACGGAATACCAATGGAAGAAGCAATCGTATGAGATTGTTTGCATTTCCGACAATTGACGAGTGGAATTTATTTCTTAAAATTTTCGGCGCAATACTTTTGTTTCTCGGCGCAGTTGAACTTGCAAGATTTTTGCTGCGCGGTTCGCGCGAAATAACGCGGAAAACCGTACACGTTGTAATCGGTATTTTAATTTTTTTTGCTCCGCAATTATTCTATTCAGGAATTCCGCCGTTAGTATTTGCGCTTGTCTTTACAGCAATAAATTTTGTTACGGCAAAACTCGGTCTGCTTCCTTCAATACACGGAACGCATCGCGTTTCGTACGGCACGGTCTATTATCCGTTTTCACTTTTTATTCTCATTATTTTTTTCTGGGACTCTGCTCCGGCAATTCTTTCTATTTCAATTCTTGTTATGGCTCTCGCCGATGCTGCGGCGGGAATTGCCGGCGAAACAATAAACAATCCGCATGAATACCGTTTAACGAGCGATAAGAAATCTATTGAAGGTTCGGCAATAATGTTTGCGGTAAGTTTTATTGTAATATTTTTTTCGCTTCGCTATTTCGGACTTCAATCAGAACATCTGAATTCGTATATCATTTCCGCCGTTGCCGCGCTTTTTGTAACGGGCTGGGAAGCAATTTCATCAAAAGGATTTGATAATTTTACCGTGCCGCTCGGCGCAGCGTTTGCCTTATATTATTTTTTTACGCCGCTTCCGCATCATTTTCCAATGCAGTTTGTTGTTGGATTGTTTCTTGGTATTGGTATCGCGATTGTTTCGCAGTATTTCAAATTTCTTTCTCCCAGCGGAAGCGTTGCAACATTTCTTCTTGCAGCAATTATTTTTGGCATCGGCGGCTGGAAATGGACAATTCCGATTTTAGTTTTTTTTATTTTTTCAAGTCTGCTTTCAAAATTTGGGAAAAAGAAAAAACAAAATTTGGAAATTATTTTTGATAAAACGGATAAACGCGATGAAGGTCAGGTTGCCGCAAACGGCGGCGTTCCGGCGTTTATTCTTCTTGCATGGTTTATTTTTCCAGAACGAACCGAACTCTATTTTATTTATCTTGCCGCTATTGCCGCTGTTACCGCCGATACGTGGGGTACGGAAATAGGAACATTATTTAAATCGAAGCCGTTTTTGCTTACAAATTTTTCGCGCGTTGAAGTTGGTACAAACGGCGCGGTCTCGTTTATGGGAATCGCCGGAGGAATTCTTGGTGGCGCGCTTATCGCAGTTTCCGGCGTTCTTATGAGTTCAGAAATTTCATTTATTCTTAGTTTTAAAATTATCCTTTCTGGTTTTGCCGGTTCTCTTATAGATAGTATTCTTGGCGCAACGATTCAAGGAATTTATCACATTGAATCTACAGGAAAAATAACGGAGCGAAAAAACGTTAATGGAATTCCCACAAAATTGAGCAGAGGATTTTCGCGGGTGGATAATGATATTGTAAATTGGTGTTGTGCTGCCGGCGGCGCGTTGTGTATGTTTCTGATTATGTAAAATAAGAAAAATTACGCTTTTGCTTCTACTTTGAAAGATTGTTATTTTGAGTTTATTATGAATACTGTGAAAGTTGGAAATATTTTTTTTGGAAACAACAATCCGATGGTAATAATTGCCGGACCGTGCGTTGTTGAAAACCGCGAAATGATTTTTCGGACGGCGGAATTTCTAAAAAAAATTACCGATGCAAAAAAAATTCCGTTTATTTTTAAATCGTCGTACAAAAAAGCAAATCGAACAAGCGTTAATGGTTTTGTCGGAATTGGAATGGATGAAGCGTTGAAAATTCTTGAAGAAGTAAAGCGGCAATTCAACGTTCCGATTCTTACGGATATTCATTCCGAATTGGAAATTTCTTCTGCCGCAGAAGCTGCGGATATTTTGCAAATTCCCGCATTTCTTTGCCGCCAAACAGATTTGTTACTAGCCGCCGGAAAAACGAATCGTGCAATAAATATTAAAAAGGGACAGTTTCTTGCGCCGGACGATATGAAACATCCGGTAGAAAAAGTTGCCTCAACAGGAAACAACAATATTCTTGTAACCGAGCGCGGCACAATGTTCGGTTATCACAACTTAGTTGTTGACATGCGCGGATTGGTGATAATGAAAAAATTCGGCTATCCCGTTGTATTGGATGCAACGCATTCTGTTCAATTGCCGAGCGGTTCGGGCGGACAAAGCGGCGGACAGCCGGAATTTATTTTTCCGTTGGCGCGCGCCGGCGCGGCAGTGGGAATTGATGCGTTGTTTTTAGAAGTTCATCCCGATCCAAAAAATGCTTTAAGCGATGCCGCAAGTCAGCTTCCGCTTGAACAGTTTGAAACGTTGATAAATCAAATCTATGCGATTGATGCGGCGCGCCGCAGTTCGCAATAAAATTGTATGAATACAAACGATATTGAAAAAGGGAAACGCGTTGTTCGATTAGAAGCGGATGCTGTTGCCGGGCTTGAATCGAAAATTAACGGTTCGTTTTTGAAAGCCGTGGAAATTATTTTTCACTGCAAAGGACGAGTCATTATTACAGGAATGGGGAAATCCGGTTTAATTGCGCGCAAAATAGTTGCTACAATGAATTCCACAGGAACGCCGGCAATTTTTATGCATCCGTCTGATGCGTTTCACGGCGATCTTGGAATGGTGCGAAGCGATGATGTTGTAATTTGTATTTCCAAAAGCGGCGATACGCAGGAAATTCTTCAGTTGTTTCCGATGATGAAACGCATCGGCGTTCCGATTATTTCTATGGTTGGAAATGTTCAATCGCATCTCGCGCAGCAATCGGATGTTGTTTTAGATATTTCCGTAAAAGAAGAAGCGTGTCCGCACAATCTAACGCCAACAACATCAACAACGGCAACGCTTGTTATGGGAGACGCGCTTGCTGTTACGCTGTTGGAAAAAAAGAATTTCACCGCCGATGATTTTGCGTTATTCCATCCCGGCGGAAATCTCGGCAAACGGCTGCTTTTGAAGATTGAAGAGTTTTCTATCAGCTCTGCGGAAGCGCCGCGCGTGCAGCGCAATACTTCTTTAAAAGATGCTATACTTGAAATGACGACAAAACGGCTCGGCGCTACGTGCGTTGTAGATGCAGACGGAATTTTACTTGGAATAATTACAGACGGCGATCTTCGCCGTATGCTGCAAAAAACAACGGATGTTTCCGGTTTAACAGCGGAACAAGTGATGACAAAAAATCCGAAAACAATTATCAAAGGTTCGCTTGCCGTTGATGCGCTTGCCGAAATGGAAACCTACAACATTACGCAAATTGTTGTTGTTGATGAAAACGGCGCGCCGTCGGGTATGGTTCATCTTCACGATCTTGTAAAAGCGGGTTTAGGCAGAGAGGCGATTGGGTGAAACGTTTTTTTTGCATTATAATTTTTTGTTCTGCATTTCTTTTTTCTGCCTGTGAAGAAAAAATTCGTCCATCGGTTCTTGGCGGCGTTTCCAGCAGTTCGCTTCCTTCGCAGGAAAGCTGGAACGCAACAATTACTTTTACGGATTCCGGCATTGTGAAAGCAATTGTAAAAGCCGGACATATTTATTCGTATGATAATTCCACCGTTACATATCTTGAATCCGGCGTGCAAGTAGATTTTTTTGATGAAAACGGAAACCATTCCTCGGTGTTGACTTCTACAAAAGGCAAAGTTGATGAAGGGACAAATGATCTTGAAGCTGTTGGCAATGTTATCGTGCGGTCAGACAGCGGCGTTGTTGTCGTTACAGAAAAATTATTTTGGGATAACAACCGCCAGTTAATTCATTCGCCGGAATTTGTTAAAATCACTTCGCACACCGAACAATTGCAAGGGACGGGATTTGAATCCGATAACAGTCTGCGCAATTACCGTATTTTTAAAGTAACCGGTCAAGCAGAATCGAAATGATCCCGTTGCCGTTCAAAATAATTTTTCTGATTCTTTTTTTTACATTTTCGCTGGCTGCTCAGGAATCAAACGTTATCATTCTTGAAAACGCCGATGTTTTTTCCGGTAAGCGGTACGCTAACGGCGAAGATGTGCGCGAGTTGGAAGGAAATGTAAAATTTCGACAAGGCGCGGTGCGCGTATGGTGCGATAAAGCAATTCAATTTTTAAACAGAAATGAAATTGAATTAAACGGAAATGTGAAACTTGTACGCGATACTGTTACGCTTACGGCGCGAAAAGGAAGATATTTTGGCAATACGAAGACAGCTATCTGCGAGGGAAATGTAAAGCTCCGCTCAAAAAGTATTACTATTTTTTCAGACCTTGGGACATATTATACAGAAGAAAAGCGGGCATACTTTCAAAAAAATGTGCGCGTCGTTGATTCTTCTTCAACAATTTTCAGCGACCAATTAACGTATTATGAAAAGGAACGGAAGTCTATTGCAACATCGAACGTAAGAATTTTTAATCCGTCCGATAATGTTACAATGTACGGCGATTATCTTGAGCATTTTGATTCTACGCACTACAGTAAGATGACAAAAAATCCGCGCTTAATGCAGATTGATACTTCTGCAAAAGGAGAAATTGATACGCTTGCGGTGAAAAGTATTGTTATGGAATCGTTCGACGATTCATCGAAGCGGCTGATTGCCACGGACAGCGTTGTCATTGTTCGCGGTCAACTTGCCGCGCGCAGCGGGCTTGTTCGATATTTTCGCCGCGTTGATAAAATAGAATTATTTACCAAGCCGATTGTATGGTATGAGGAAAACCAAGTTACCGGAGATTCTGTAACATTGTTGCTGGAGAAAAACAGATTGCGTGAAGCGACAATTCGCAACCGCGCATTTGTTCTTTCGCAAAGCGACAGCAATTTTCCGAATCGCTTCAATCAATTAAACGGACGCTTGGTAGTTATGAAATTCAAAGAAAATAAATTGCAGGAAACAGTTGTTGAAAGAAATGCAACCTCTCTGTATTTTCTGTATGATGATAAAACGCCGAACGGCGTCAATAAAACTTCCGGCGACTATATCCGTATGACTTTTGAAAATGGAAAGCCGCACACGATTCGAGTTGTAAAAGGAATTGAAGGAAACTATTTTCCTGAAAATATTGTAAAGAAAGACGAATCGCAGTATAATTTAGACGGTTTCACGCTTCACAAAAACCGTCCGAATTTTCATTCTGTGTTTCAACACAAAAAAAAATAATGGAAACTTCTGAAAAAAAAATAATTTTACGCTCCGAGCATCTTGTAAAAAAATATAAGAAACGGATTGTTGTAAACGACGCGTCTGTTTCAGTTCAACAGGGTGAAATTGTGGGACTGTTAGGACCAAACGGCGCGGGAAAATCTACAACATTTTATATGATTGTTGGAATGATTCGCCCTAATGGCGGAAAAGTTTTTCTTGATGATTCTGAAATTACGAAACTGCCTATGTATAAACGCTCGCGCAAAGGAGTCGGTTATTTAACGCAGGAAGCGTCCGTGTTTCGCACACTGAGCGTGCGGGATAATATTTTATCCGTTTTGCAAATGACGAAACTTTCCCGCAAAGAACAGCACGAACGATGCGAAAAATTGATTGAAGAATTCGGACTTGGTCATATTGCAAAAAGCAAAGGATATATGCTTTCCGGCGGCGAGCGGCGAAGAACCGAAATTGCGCGCGCGCTTGCAACAGATCCGAAATTTATTTTGCTCGATGAACCGTTTGCCGGAATTGATCCGATTGCCGTTGAAGATATTATGGATATAGTGAAGCAGTTAAAATACCGCGGCATCGGCGTTTTAATTACAGACCATAATGTTCACGAAACGCTTTCCATTACGGATAGATCATATCTTCTGTTTGAAGGAAAAATTCTGAAAGCGGGAAGCGCAGAAGAATTAGCAAACGATCCGGAAGCGAAAAAATTGTATCTCGGCGAAAGTTTTAAATTAGACCGATACGAATAAGGAATTTATAAATTATCACAAAGGAAATTTCATGGTAGTAGTTGTAGAACGCAATGCGACGGAAAAAGAGATTGAAGGAATTATAAAAGTTCTTCACGATTTTGGTTTCGATGTCCACCGCTCCACAGGAGTGAATCAAACAGTGCTTGGCGCTATTGGCGTTAAACCGGATTTTGATACGCGGCAGATTGAATTGCTTCCCGGCGTTGCGCGCGCGTACCGCATTACTGAGCCGTACAAACTTGCAAGCCGTTCATTCAAACCGGAAAAAACCGTAATCAATATCGGCGGCGTAGAAATCGGCGGCGATACGATTGTTGTAATGGCGGGACCGTGTTCTGTAGAAAATGAACAACAAATTTTTACTATTGCCGAGCAGGTTGCAAAAGCGGGAGCAAAAATTTTACGCGGCGGCGCATTTAAACCGCGCACGTCTCCATACGCATTTCAAGGACTTGGCGAAGAAGGATTGAAATTGATGCGCAAAGCGGCAGATTCTTTCGGATTGAAAGTAATTACCGAAGCGATGGACGGTTTGCAATTAGATTTGATGGAACAATATGCGGATGTTATTCAAATCGGAGCGCGCAATATGCAGAATTACAATTTCTTGCGCGAACTCGGCAAAACAACAAAACCGATTATGCTCAAGCGCGGACTTTCCGCAACATTTGAAGAATGGCTGATGTCTGCGGAATACATTCTTTCCGGCGGAAATAAACAAGTAATGCTCTGCGAGCGCGGAATTCGTACATTTGAAACGGCAACGCGCAACACAATGGATATTAGCGCGATTCCCGTTATTCATGCAAAAAGTCATCTGCCGATTATTGCTGATCCTTCGCACGGAATAGGAATCCGCGACAAAGTTATTCCAATGGCGCGCGCCGCTGTTGCCGCCGGCGCAGATGGAATTATTGTTGAAGTGCATCACGATCCCGACCATGCAAAATCGGACGGCGCGCAGTCCCTCTATCCAAATCAGTTTGAAGAAATGATGAAACAACTTCGCGTTATTGCAGAAGCAATCGACAAAAAAATTGTATAGCTGAATGAAACAGCATCGGCAAATACAAATATCAATAATCGGACTCGGCGTTATCGGCGGTTCGCTTGCGCTTGCCATAAAACAAAATTGCGAGAATGCAAGCATAACAGGATTCGATCATTCCGAGCAGATTGCGCAAGCGCTGGAGCGAAATGCGATTGATTACGGCGCGCTTTCGCTTCGCGCAGCAGTTGCCGATGCCGATGTGGTTTTTATCTGTACGCCGGTTTCAATAATAAAAAAATATATTCCGCTCATCGCTTCTTCTGTAAAAGAAAATACTATCGTAACGGATGTCGGCAGTACAAAAAATGAAATTACAGCGCTGGCAAAAAAATATTTTACCAAAAATAAATATTTTGCCGGCGGGCATCCAATGACCGGATCGGAAGGAAAGGGAATTGAATTTGCCGATGCGCTGTTGTTTCAAAATGCGGCGTATGTTCTCTGCGCTGAAAAAAACATTCGGCAAAAAATAAAACCGTTGACCGATATTTTACACTCAATCGGCGCAAGAATTTTATTTCTTTCTGCAAAAGAACATGATGAAGTAGCCGCCGGAATCAGCCATCTGCCGCAATTGATTGCCGTAGCAATGATGGAAATAATCGGCGCGAAAAACAAAAAAAATCCGGCGTTCTTTCAGCTCGCCGCCGGTGGATTTCGCGATATTACGCGCATCGCGTCAAGTCCATATGGAATGTGGAGTGATATTTTGGAAAGCAATAAAAATGAAATTCATTCCGCCGTAAAAAAATTTGCTTCACTGCTTCTGCAATATTCCGACGATGTCCTTTCGGCAAGAAAAAAATTTGAAAAGCGTTTTCTTTCTGCAAAAACTTTGCGCGATGCAATTCCAAAAAACTCCAAAGGATTTCTACATCCGCTGTTTGATATATATGTTTCAGTAGAAGATAAACAAGGCGTACTTGCGCAATTAACAGCGGCTCTCTTCAACGCAAAAATAAATATTAAAGATATTGAATTGCTGAAAATTCGGGACGGGCGCGGCGGAACATTCCGGCTTTCGTTCGATTCAACGCACGATGCTGAGAAAGCAAAAAAAGTTTTACGGAAAGAAGCAATTAGAGTATTGTAAAAATATTGATTTCAAAATCTAAACTTTTATATCATAGTGCAGGAAGCGATAAAAAATGAAATTAGGATAGCGAATGTTGTTGTAAAGCTGCGCTTGCTTTGTTGCTCAGGGTTGAATTATATTTGAAATAAAGAATAAACGAAGGGACTATGCAAAAACAGAGAATTACGTATAATTCGCCGGTAGATGCTATTGTTGCATTAGCGAAGCGTTTAAGTTCGTACGAAAAGAATTATAACTGAAGTTACGCAGATGGTCATGCTGAGCCTGCCTGCCAAAGTGTTTGGCACGCAGGCAGGATCAGCATGACCGTAATTTTTGTGCCGCCTGTCCGCCGAACGAGTTCTTTAGAAGGCGGGAGTCGAAGCATTTTTTTATTTTGCGTAACATCAGTTATAAATTATCGTCGGAAGATTTTTTTGATAACTACAGCAAGGGATTGCTGGGCGACAGTGCAGATTTTGTAGATTGGTCAAATGATTATCAAAATTTTCTTGGACTTAAATTAGAGTTGGAAAATATTGTAAGTCATGCCAACTAATGTAATTTTCAAGTATCTTGAAAAAATAGAGAATAAGCTTATTTTCTATTACGACAACACGCCTCACTTTCCTAATCTGAAAAATTTTTCGCACCACAAACACCTTCCCGATGAAATTATTGATGCTGCAAAACCAACCGTTATAGATACAATTCAAGAAATACAATCATATTTTATGAAGTAATAATTAGTATTACAATCCTAAAATTTAATTTGCATTTTACTTCTTTTGTTCGTACTGTTTTGCAGTTAAGCGCGTAAGCGAATTTATTTACCAGATGT
>CAYXEE010000083.1:0-8928 GCA_964463935.1 uncultured Chitinophagaceae bacterium
ACGCCGTATTTGTCCGCCTGTCGCCACACCGTTTCAGATTGCGGCTCAACGCCGCCAACCGAACAAAACAACGCAACCGCGCCATCCAAAACGCGAAGCGAACGCTCTACTTCAATTGTAAAATCAACGTGACCCGGAGTATCAATAATATTTATTCGATGATTCTGCCAAAAACATGTTGTAGCCGCAGAAGTAATCGTAATGCCGCGCTCTTTCTCCTGCTCCATCCAGTCCATTGTAGCGCCGCCATCATGAACTTCTCCCATACGGTGCAAAACGCCGGTATAATAGAGTATGCGCTCAGTTGTCGTGGTTTTACCAGCGTCAATATGAGCCATAATTCCAATATTACGTGTTTTTTCTAGTGAATACTTTCTCGGCATACGAAACCCTAAAATTCCCATCAGCAAAAGTATTGCCGCATAGGATTATAAAAATTCTATTGCAAATATTTTCAATTTACCACTTAAAATGAGCAAACGCTTTGTTTGCCTCGGCCATACGATGAGTGTCTTCTTTTTTCTTCACCGCATTGCCTTCTCCATTTGCCGCAGCTAAAAATTCTGCCGCCAGCTTAAGAGACATAGATTTATCTGAACGATCTTTGGCATAAGTAATTAGCCAACGAATTGCTAGAGCGGTTCGCCGTTCAGGACGAACTTCTGTAGGAACTTGATAGGTTGCTCCGCCAACTCTCCGCGCACGCACCTCAATTACAGGTGAAACATTATGAACTGCTTTTTTAAATACATCCAGCGGATTAGCTGTTTTAGAACGTTCTGCAATCACATTAAACGCATCATAAATAATTGTTTCTGCAAGATGTTTCTTGCCGCTTTTCATCACGTTATTTACAAAACGCGCTACTAATAAATCTCCATATTTGGAGTCGCCTGTTGCGATTCTTTTTGGTGCTGCTTTTTTTCTCATTGCTTCCTATCTCGATTACTTCGGTCTTTTAGCGCCGTATTTTGAGCGCCCTTGCTTACGATCGGTAACACCTGCGGTATCGAGAGTACCACGAACAATGTGATATCGCACACCAGGAAGGTCTTTTACACGGCCACCACGGATTAAAACAATTGAGTGTTCTTGAAGGTTATGTCCTTCGCCGGGAATGTAAGCGGTTACCTCTATTTGATTCGTTAAACGAACACGGGCAACTTTACGAAGCGCTGAATTCGGCTTTTTGGGCGTAGTCGTATATACTCTTGTGCAAACTCCTCGCTTCTGCGGATTTGATTGAAGCGCAGGCGATTTACTTTTTACATTGAGCGACTCGCGTCCAAGTCGAACCAGTTGATTAATTGTTGGCAAAACTAATACTCCTGTGAAATTTTAAGCTTTACAATATAACAAAATTATTTATTTTTGTCAATTCTTTCCTCGAATAAAGAGAACAATTTTTTACGTTGTTGCTTTACTCTTCTTCCTTGCTTTTTTAACAAGAATAACTTCTTCCTCTTTAATTTCAGGCGTTGTTTCTTCTTGTGCCGGCTGCTCAACTACGCGCGACGGCTTTTGGGATGAGACGATAACGCTGCGGAACTTCTTCAATCCGGTTCCAGCCGGAATTAAATGTCCCATAATAACATTTTCTTTTAATCCAAGCAGATGATCTACTTTGCTTTCAATTGCCGCATCGGTAAGTACTTTTGTGGTTTCTTGGAATGAAGCGGCAGAAATAAAGCTTTCCGTAGAAAGCGACGCTGATGTAATTCCGAGCAGTACCGGTTCGGAAAGCGCCGGCTCGGCATCGCGAAACTCGACTTGCTTTTTCTCTCGTTTCTTTAAATCGCCGTTCATACCTTTTACTTTTAATTTTTCTGCAAGAATGTTGTTTTTCAGTTTTGAATCGCCTTTATTTTCAATAAACACCATGCCGTTAAGGTTGCGATTTTCTTCTTCGAATTTTATTTTGTCAACATAATCGCCCTCAAGAAAATGCGTATCGCCGGAATCCGTTACGCGTACTTTTTGCATCATTTGGCGGACAATAATTTCAATGTGCTTATCATTAATCTTCACGCCTTGCATACGGTACACTTCTTGAATTTCGTTTACAAGATATTCCTGCACAGCGCTTGTTCCTTTAATAAGCAGAATATCGTGCGGATCAATTGCGCCGTCTGTTAAACGTTCGCCGCTCTTAATAAAATCATTTTCTTGAACTAGAACGTGCTTGCCGAGCGGAACCATATATGTTTTCACTTCGCGCTTGTCTGTGCTTTCTACAATAACTTCTCTGTTGCCGCGCTTTTGTGCGCCAAAGCGAATGTAGCCGTCAATTTCGCTGATTATTGAAGGATCTTGCGGCGAACGCGCTTCAAATAATTCTGTTACACGCGGAAGACCGCCGGTAATATCTCGTGTTTTGCCGATATCGCGCGGAATTTTTACAAGCACTGTGCCGGCGCCGACTGCTTCGCCGTCATCAACCATAATGTGCGCGCGCGTAGGAATAATGTAGTTTGCAATTTTCTTGCCGTTCTTATCTACAATTTGAATAGAAGGGCTTAAAGTTCTATCGCGCGAATCAATAACAACTTTTTGAATGTGCCCGGTTTGTTCGTCCGGTTCTTCTCTATAGGTTATGTTTTCTTTTAAATCTCCGTATTTAATAATTCCAGTATGTTCGGTAATAATTGTGGCGTTATACGGATCCCATTCATATAAAAGAGCGCCTTTTTTTACTTGAGAGCCTTCTACCAATTGCAGCACAGCTCCATACGGAACATCGTATTTTGTAAGCACTGCATTATCGTTGTTCACAATATGAATGACGCCGCTTCGACCGAGCGAAAGAGTTTTTTCTCCCTCTTCGGTTGTTATTTTAATAGATTTTACGCCTTCGTATTTTACTTTACCGTCAAACTTCGAAGTAATTTGCGATTGCGAAGCAATTAAACTTGCTGTTCCTCCCGTGTGGAATGTGCGGAGCGTTAACTGCGTACCGGGTTCGCCGATTGACTGCGCGGCAACAATGCCGACTGTTTCGCCAGCTTCAACAAGATTACCGGTTGTTAAATTTCTTCCGTAACATTTTGCACACACTCCGCGTTTTGCTTCGCAGGTTAACACGGAACGAATTTCAACGGTTTCAATAGAAGTTTCGGAAATTTCGTGCGATTTATCTTCATCAATTATTTCGCCGGCAGAAACGATTACTTTGTTCGTCATCGGATCAACAACATCGTGAACCGATACTCGTCCGAGAATTCTTTCCGCGAGAGGTTCTTTAACATCTTCCCCTTCTTTCAAAGCTCCGGTTACAACGCCGCGGAACGTTCCGCAATCTTCTTCTGCAATTACAGCATCTTGAGCAACATCAACAAGACGGCGGGTTAAATATCCGGCATCCGCTGTTTTCAACGCGGTATCTGCAAGACCTTTACGCGCGCCGTGCGTGGAAATAAAATATTCCAAAATTGAAAGTCCTTCGCGGAAGTTTGCAATAATCGGATTTTCGATCAATTCGCCTGTTGCGCCGGAAAGTGATTTTTGCGGTTTCGCCATCAATCCGCGCATGCCAGCAAGCTGTCGCACCTGTTCTTTTGAACCGCGCGCGCCGGAATCAATCATCATATAAATAGAATTGAATCCTTCTTTGGAGTTTTGCAGCGATTCAAACAAACGTTCTGCAACGCGGTTTGTAGTGCGGGTCCAAACATCAATTACTTTATTGTAACGCTCTCCGTTGGTAATAAAACCGTTTTGATATTGCTTTTCAATGGAATCAACTTCTTTCATTGCTTTTGCAATCAGCTCTTCTTTTTCTTTCGGAATTGCAACATCCGCAACGTTAACGGAAAGTCCGCCGCGCATAGCATACGTAAATCCGAGCGTTTTCATTTCATCAAGAAATTGCGCCGTACGTAAATTTCCGCATTTACGGAACGACATTGCAATAATCTGCACTAAACGTTTTTTGCTGAGCAGTTCGTTTAAATAACCGAGATCTTTCGGAACAATTTGGTTGAAGATTACGCGGCCGACTGTTGTTTCAATCAACTTGCCATCCCAACGGATTTTAATTTTTGCGTGAATATCAATTTTATTTTCATTCAATGCAATAATAAGTTCTTTATCGTCGGAAAAAATCATTCCTTCGCCTCGCGCGCCTGCTCGTGATTTTGTTAAATAGTAACAGCCGAGAACCTGATCCTGAGTCGGCGTAATTACCGGCGCGCCGCTTGCGGGAGACAAAATATTGTGCGATGACAACATTAAAATTCTTGCTTCAAGCTGCGCATCAAACGATAATGGAATGTGAACAGCCATCTGGTCGCCGTCAAAGTCTGCGTTGAACGCCGTACACACCATCGGATGAATTCTAATTGCCTTACCTTCAACAAGAACCGGTTGAAACGCTTGAATGCCGAGCCGATGAAGCGTAGGAGCGCGATTCAATAACACCGGATGTCCATTAATAATATTTTCAAGAATTTCCCAAATTTCGGCGCCTTTCTTTTCCACCATTTTCTTTGCGCTCTTCACAGTTTTTGCTAAGCCGCGTTCAATCAATTTGCGAATGATAAACGGTTTAAATAATTCAACCGCCATATCTTTCGGCAGACCGCATTGATGCAGCTGCAATTCGGGTCCGACAACAATTACCGAACGACCGGAATAATCAACGCGCTTTCCGAGCAAATTCTGGCGAAAACGTCCCTGTTTTCCTTTCAGCATATCGGAAAGAGATTTCAACGCGCGGTTATTATCGCTGCGCACTGCATTTGTTCTGCGCGAATTATCGAACAGCGAATCTACAGATTCTTGCAGCATTCTTTTTTCGTTGCGAAGAATAACTTCCGGCGCTTTAATATCAATCAACCGTTTTAAACGATTGTTGCGAATAATAACGCGGCGGTACAAATCATTTAAGTCCGATGTAGCAAATCGTCCCCCTTCAAGCGGAACAAGCGGGCGCAGTTCGGGCGGAATTACCGGAATAACATCAAGCACCATCCAGTCCGGTTTATTCAGCGGCGCGCCTTCGGTTTCGCGGAATGCTTCGATAACGCGGAGACGTTTTAAATATTCTGTTTTTTTCTGCACCGAAGTTTCGACTCGAAGTTCTGCGCGAAGTTCTGCCGAAAGCTGTTCAACATCAACGAGCTTCAGCAATTCTTTAATCGCTTCGCCGCCGATTTTTGCAATAAATTTTTTCGGATCGTCGTCGTCAAGTTCGTCGTTCTTTGCCGGAACCTGTTCTTCAAGTATTTTAAAGTATTGATCTTCCGTCAACATATCTTGTTTTTGCAATCCGGTAGTGCCGGGATTGATAACAACATACGATTCGTAGTACACAATTTTTTCAAGGTCTTTATTGCTTAAGCCGAGAACATATCCGATTTTGCTCGGAAGCGAACGGAAATACCAGATGTGAACAATCGGCACGGCAAGCGCAATATGTCCCATGCGTTCGCGTCGTACGCTCTTCTGCGTAACTTCAACGCCGCAGCGGTCGCAGATAATTCCTTTGTACCGAATGCGTTTGTATTTTCCGCAATAACATTCCCAATCGCGCGTCGGTCCAAAAATTTTCTCGCAGAACAAACCGTCTTTTTCCGGTCTGAACGAACGGTAATTGATTGTCTCCGGCTTGGTTACTTCTCCGTAAGAACGAGTAAGAATTGCATCGCTTGAAGATAAACTGATGCTGATTCTTGAAAATAATTTCTTCGCTTGAGTATCGTGTGCTCGATACGGCATATGCCTGACTCCTTTAAAGTGTTGAACAGTAAAATGCTGTTCTCAAAATTTCTTGTTAATCTATTTTTACTTCCAGACCTAATCCCTGCAATTCGCGCACAAGCACGTTAAAGGATTCCGGAATATTTGCTTCCGGCTGATTGTCTCCTTTAACAATCGCTTCGTACACTTTCGCGCGGCCTTGAACGTCGTCGGATTTTACCGTTAAAATTTCCTGTAGAACGTGCGATGCGCCGTATGCTTGAAGCGCCCACACTTCCATTTCTCCGAAACGCTGACCGCCGAACTGCGCTTTACCGCCGAGCGGCTGCTGTGTAATTAACGAGTACGGTCCAATAGAACGCGCGTGAATTTTATCATCCACCAAGTGCGAAAGTTTCAACATATAAATATAGCCGCAGGTAACTTCCTGATGGAATTGCTCGCCGGTTCTTCCGTCGAACAATACGCTGCGCGAATCGGGATTCAATTGCGCTTTTACCATTTGTTCTTGAATTTCTTCCCAGCTTGCGCCGTCAAAAATCGGCGTTGCATATTTTAAGCCGAGCATTTTTCCCGCCCAGCCGAGCGCGGTTTCAAATAATTGACCGATATTCATACGAGACGGAACGCCGAGCGGATTGAGAACAATATCAACCGGACGACCATCGGGTAAGAACGGCATATCTTCCTGCGGAACAATTGCCGCAACAACGCCTTTGTTGCCGTGCCGTCCCGCCATTTTATCGCCGACCGAAAGTTTGCGTTTTTTCGCTACATACACTTTTGCAAGTTGAACAATTCCGGGCGGCAATTCATCGCCGATGGTAATTTTATTTTTCTCGTGTTTATATGCTTCTTCAAGATGATTGAGCGTTGTAAAATAATTTTCATATACTTTATGCAGAAGATTATTTTTACGCTTGTCGTCAACCCAATCTTGTTTAAAATCAAGCTGAGCTAGTTTATCAAACCCAACAAATGTATCTTCTTTAAATTGCGTGCCGGCTCTAAATACCATTGCGCCGTCAACATCGCGAACGCCGATTGATTTCTCGCCGTCAAATAATAATCCGAGCTTACGCGCAAGTTTTTCGTTATGCGATTCAATATTTTGCGCGTGCATTTTTTCAAGCAGATCAAGACGTTTTTTATCGTCCTTTTTCGTATCTGCATCTTTTTTCTTGCGGCTGAAAAGTTTTGTTGCAATAACAATTCCTTTCATTCCCGGCGGCGCTTTTAATGACGCATCTTTCACATCGCCCGCCTTATCGCCGAAAATTGCTTTCAACAATTTTTCTTCTGGCGTCGGGTCGGTTTCTCCTTTCGGAGTAATTTTTCCGATGAGAATATCTCCTTCTTTTACTTCTGCGCCGACTCGGATAATTCCATTTTCATCCAAATCTTTGGTCGCTTCTTCGCTAACGTTCGGAATTTCGCGCGTTAATTCTTCTTCGCCTCGTTTCGTATCGCGCACTTGAAGTTCAAACTCTTCAATATGCACGGATGTAAAGACATCTTCCGAAACAATGCGCTCATTCATAATAATAGCGTCTTCAAAGTTGTAACCGCGCCACGGCATAAATGCAACAAGCACGTTTCTTCCCAGCGCAAGTTCGCCGTGATCAGTCGCGCAACCATCCGCAAGAATGTCCCCTTTTTTAAATCGTTGACCGGGAACAACAATCGGTTTTTGATTAATGCTTGTATCTTGGTTTGTGCGGAAGAATTTAATTAAACGGTATTCAACGCGGCGCTTGTCTTCAAAACTTACAATCTGGTCTGAATGATCTTCTTCAATATCATACAGCGCCGTAATTTTTTCACCGGAAACATTTTCTACTACGCCGCTGCGCTCTGCAACAACGCACGTTCTGGAATCGCGCGCAACTTTATATTCTAATCCTGTGCCGACAATCGGCGACTGCGGACGAAGCAGCGGAACTGCTTGGCGCTGCATATTAGAACCCATCAATGCGCGGTTCGCATCATCGTGTTCTAAAAACGGAATCAGAGCAGCCGCCGCGCTTACTATTTGCGTCGGCGAAACGTCCATATATTGAATTTCTTCAGGATGATTTACAACATAATCGCCTTGCTTACGAGCAGTAATACGTTCTGTTAGAAATTTTCCTTTTTCATCCATCGGAACATTTGCCTGCGCAATGGTAAATTCATCTTCGCGCTCGGCATTTAAAAATTCAATCTCTTCATTCACTTTCCCTTTTTTCACAGAACGATACGGCGTTTCAATAAATCCGTATTCATTTACTCGCGCATGCATGGAAAGCGAGGAAATGAGACCAATGTTCGGACCTTCCGGCGTTTCAATCGGACACAAACGACCGTAATGCGTGTAATGAACGTCTCGGACTTCAAATCCTGCGCGTTCGCGCGTAAGACCGCCCGGACCAAGCGCAGACATACGGCGTTTATTAGTCAACTCCGCCAGCGGATTGGTTTGATCCATATATTGCGAAAGCTGATTTGTTCCGAAGAATGTATTGATAACGCTGGAAATTGTTCGCGCGTTTACCAAATCCGCAGGACCAAATTTTTCTTGATCGCGGATATTCATTCTTTCGCGAATTGTTCTCGTCATTCTTGCAAGACCGACATTAAACTGTGCGGCAATCTGTTCGCCAACCGTTCGCACGCGGCGATTTCCAAGATGGTCAATATCATCAACCGACGCTTTCCCTTGCTGCATATCAAGCAGGTACCGAATAATTGAAATAATATCTTCTTTCGTCAGAGTCGTTACCGATTCGGAAATATCCAGTTTTAATTTTGCATTAATACGATGACGACCAACATCGCCAAGGTCATACCGTTTCGGATTGAAAAATAATTTATCAATAAGATTCTTTGCCGTATCCAAATCCGGCGCATCGCCTGCGCGCAACTGACGGTAAATTGCTTCAAGCGCATCTTCTTCGCTGTGAACGGCATCTTTCAAAATTGTATTGGCAATAACCGAACGAACGCCCGGCTCTTCAGATTTCAGAATGCGAATTTTCTTTACTTCCGCTTTTTTAATTTTCTTAATTACTTCTTCGGTTAATGTAGAATCTTTACCGAGAATAATTTCGCCGGTTTTGCGGTCAACAACATCGCCGCAGATAATTCTGCCGGTATACTCTTTTAAATCTGCATCCGCAATTTTAACTTCTTCTACCAATCCGAACAATTCTAGAATTTCATCGTCGGAAGAATATCCGAGCGCGCGCAGCA
>CAYXEE010000084.1:0-8836 GCA_964463935.1 uncultured Chitinophagaceae bacterium
TAACCTATGGCTACTTTTTTACTCTAACTCCTTTTATTTTGGACAGCAATGTAAATTTATATTAAAGTGTAATATGTAAACACTTGAGAAATTGAAAATGTTCCAAAAATATGATGAAAAGAAATTTATTTTGCTCTGTAATTTTTGTATATTCGAATACACAAGTCTGCGTGCCGATTCCATTCAATCGGCATATTTTTTATTAACTGAAGTTACGCAAAATAAAAAAATGCTTAAAAAAGTAAGTTCGTCATGCCCGTTCCAAAGGAATCCCTTTGGGAAATGCTTTAATCGGGCAACCATTATATACCTGCCCGCCATTATATTTTATAGTTGGCAGGCGGGGATTCCCGCTAAAAACATGCGGGAATGACGTTGACTTTTCTCTTTCTGCGTAACTTCAGTTCCTAATTTATTAAACGCCAACCGATTGTTCTTCCGTGTAATGTTTTTTTCTAAACCGCGCGGAAATTGCGTGATTGATTGCGTTGATGTACGCTTTCACGCTTCCCGTAATAACATCGGTGCTTGCAGAGCGACCGTTGAAAACAAATCCGTCAGTCGCAATTTTTACGAACACTTCGCCGATTGCGTCGTGTCCCCACGCAACTGATTTAATTGAATAATCGAGAAGTTCAATATTCATTCCGGTGATTCGTTCAATCGCGCGGTACGCCGCATCAACAGGTCCATCGCCTGTTGCAGAATCTTGAAATATTTGCGAACCTTTGCGCAATCCGATTGTAGCGGTAGGAACAACGGTAATTCCGCTTGTAACTTGCAGAGCTTCTACCTTGTATGCTTCTTCCAATGTAGAAATTTCATCTTGAAGAATTGCAATTAAGTCGTCGTCAAAAACTTGTTTCTTTTCATCTGCAAGTTTCGTGAACAAAAGATACGCTTTTTCTAATTCTTCCGCATCTAAATGATAGCCGAGTTCTTCGTAGCGCTGTTTTAATGCGTGTCTGCCGGAATGTTTTCCAAGCACCAGCGTGCTATGTTTTATTCCCACGCTTTGCGGCGTCATAATTTCATACGTAATGGAATTTTTTAACATTCCGTCTTGATGAATTCCCGCTTCATGCGCAAACGCATTATCGCCGACAATTGCTTTGTTACGCTGAACATACATTCCGGTCAATGTCGTCAGCATTTTGCTGGATTTGTAAATTTCTTCCGCGTTAACATTTGTTGTAACATTTAGCGCTTCGCTTCGCGTGCGAATTGCCATAACAATTTCTTCCAGCGAAGCATTTCCCGCGCGCTCGCCGATTCCGTTTACCGTACATTCAATTTGTCGCCCGCCGTTTTTTATTCCGGCAAGAGAATTTGCAACGGCAAGTCCAAGATCATCATGACAGTGAACGGAAAGAATTGCGTTGTTAATATTCGGAACTCGCTCAATTAATGTGCGAATAATTTTTCCATACTCGTCGGGAATTGCGTACCCGACTGTATCGGGAATATTGATGACGGTTGCGCCTTCGCTGATAACAGTTTCAACAACTTGAACCATATAATCAATATCCGTGCGCGATGCGTCTTCGAGAGAAAATTCAACATCATCGCACAATGATTTTGCCAAACGGACTGCAGCGATTGCGTCTTCCAGAACTTGCTCGCGCGTTTTTTTTAATTTGTATTTTAAATGAATATCGGACGTTGCAATAAAAGTATGAATGCGCGGCTTTGCGGCAAACTTCAACGCTTCCCAGGCGCGTTCAATATCTTTTTTATTTGCGCGGCTTAATCCTGCAATAGTACAGTTGCGAACTTGTTTTGCAATTTCTTTAACAGATTCAAAATCCCCTTCGCTTGCAATCGGAAAGCCGGCTTCAATAACATCAACGCCGAGACGTTCTAATTGTTTTGCCATTTTTATTTTTTCACTGAAATTCATACTTGCGCCGGGCGATTGTTCGCCATCGCGCAATGTTGTATCAAAAATATAAATTCTGTTGCACATAATTTTCTTCTTTCAATCAACTTTGTAAACCTTGCAGGTTTTTAAAACCTGCAAGGTTTTTTATCATACGGTTATTATTTTTTACAAATGTTTATTTTCTAACGGCAAATAACGGCGCAGATCGTTCATTAGCGATGTGAATTGATCCGGCGTCAGCGATTGAGCGCCGTCCGAAAATGCTTTTTCCGGATCGGGATGTACTTCAATAATAATTCCATCCGCGCCGACGGGAACTGCGGCTTTTGCCATCGGCGGAATTAAACTTCTGATTCCTGTTCCGTGGCTCGGATCAACAATCACCGGCAAATGCGATAATTCTTTTAACGCCGGAACGGCGGTTAAATCAAACGTGTTGCGCGTGTAATCTTCAAATGTGCGAATTCCGCGCTCGCATAACACAACGTCGTAATTTCCCTGCGACATAATGTATTCCGCGGACATCAACAATTCTTTGTACGTGCTGGACATTCCGCGCTTAAGAAGCACCGGTTTTTTTGCTTTTCCTACTTCTTTCAACAGCGCAAAATTTTGCATATTGCGCGCGCCGATTTGAAACATATCTGCATATTGTTCTATCAGCGAAACATCGCCGGGAGAAATTATTTCCGTTACAAACGGAAGTCCGGTTTTTTCGCGCGCCTCCGCAAGAAGTTTTAATCCTTCTTCTTCTAATCCTTGAAATGAATACGGCGATGTTCTCGGTTTAAATGCGCCGCCGCGAAGCATTTGCGCTCCCGCAGATTTTACTTGTTCTGCGCTTACGATTATCTGTTCGCGTGTTTCTACGGAACACGGTCCCGCGATAACAACAAATTGCGAATTTCCGAATTCTACATTTCCCACTTTTACAATACTGCGCGGACGAGTCTCTTTGCTTGCAAGTTTGAACGGCTTTAAAATCGGCATTATGCTTTCAATATAATCCATTTGTTGTAATTGCGCTTTGCCGCGCTCGTCGCCGACGCACGCGATAACAGTCCGTTCTTCGCCGATAATTGGATGCGGTTTGAATCCGAATTCTTTTACACGCTCAATAACATGTTCATATTCTTCTTTTTTTGTTCCGGGTTTTAAAACTATAATCATTTTTTTCTTTCTTCTTTTTTAAAAGACCTGACTGGTTTTTAAGACCTGTCTGGTCTGAACTAATTTATTTTTTTAACAAGTGATACGTAATCGAATCCACCAGCGCAATCCAGCTTGCTTCAACCACATCGGGCGAAACGCCGACGGTATTCCACGATGAATTTCCATTTTTTGTTTCAATCAACACGCGAACTTTTGCCGCCGTTGCATTTTTTGAATCAAGCACGCGCACTTTGTAATCTGTTAAATGAATTTCTTTCAACTGCGGATAAAATCGTTCCAGCGCTTTGCGCAATGCTTTGTCGAGCGCGTTTACAGGACCGTTTCCTTCTGCCGCCGTTATTTCTGTTTCATCCCCAACGCGGACTTTTATCAACGCTTCGCTTCGCGCTTCTTTATCTTCGGAATCTTTATGAATAGAAATTTTGAAACGCTCAAGCTCAAATAATTTTTTCAATTCGCCGGTCTGTTTTTTTACCAGCAATTCAAACGATGCTTCCGCATCTTCAAAATAATAACCGTAATGTTCCAGCTCTTTAATTTCTTCCACAACCTTTTGTGCGGCGGGAGATTTATCGTCAATTTGTAATCCTAATTCTTCCGCTTTGTAGAGAACATTGCTTTTTCCAGAAAGATCGGAAACCAAAACGCGGCGCGTATTGCCGACAAGCTCCGGTTGAATATGTTCGTACGTTTTCGGCGTTTTCATTACTGCGCTGACGTGAACGCCTCCTTTGTGCGCAAATGCGCTTTCGCCCACGTACGCAAGATTTTTTCTATGCTTAAGATTTGCAAGTTCGCTTACATAGCGCGAAACTTCGGTAATTTTTTTCAATTCATTGCCGACAACCTCAAATCCCATTTTCAATTGAAGATTCGGAATAATAGAGCAAAGATTTGCATTTCCCGTTCTTTCGCCGTAGCCGTTGATTGTTCCCTGCACATGCTCTGCGCCGTGTTGAATTGCGGCGAGAGAATTTGCAACGCCAAGCTCGCAATCGTTATGCGTGTGAATGCCAAGTTGAACCGTTACATATTTTTTTATTTCTGCAACAATTTCAGAAACTTCCCACGGCATTGTTCCGCCGTTTGTATCGCAAAGAACGATGACATTCGCGCCCGCATTTTGCGCTGCTTGTAATGTTTTAATTGCGTACGTTTTATCTGTTTTATATCCGTCAAAAAAATGTTCCGCATCGTACACAACTTCTTTTCCATTTTTTTTCAAATATGAAACGGAATCGGAAATCATTTCAAGATTTTCTTCTTCGGTAATTCCAAGAGCTTCTTTTACATGAAGAATCCACGTTTTTCCAAAAATAGTAACAACAGGAGTCTGTGCATCGAGCATCGCTTTAATATTTGCGTCGTCTTCCACTCTATTTTTTGCGCGGCGCGTGCTTCCGAATGCGGCGATTTTTGAATGCTTCAATGTTACGCTTCGAATTTTCTCAAAAAATTCCATGTCCTTCGGATTTGAACCGGGCCAGCCCCCTTCGATATAATCAATACCGAACGCATCGAGCCGTTTTGCAATTTTCACTTTATCTTCGGCGGAAAAAGAGACTTCTTCTCCCTGCGTTCCGTCTCGAAGCGTTGTGTCGTATGTGTAAATTCGTTTACTCATTTTTAAATATGAAGGATGAGGGATGAATTTTGAACTTTCTAAAAAAATATTTCATCCTTCATAATTCATCTTTCATAATTGTTTTACTTTTTCCAATTTTCCGGGCGCAAGCTTCGTACCGCTTCGCCCGCTTTCCACATTTCGGAATTTTTCCATTCGTCTAATTCTTTTTGAAGCGTTGCGCGATAATCGTCCGCGCTTGTGGAATCAAGAACTCGTTTTGTTTCCACGCCGTATTGAACGTCTCGGTACAATAATTCAAACAATGGTTTGTTTGCAGTTTCAAATTTTTTCGCCCAATCAAGAGCGCCGCGTTGAGCGGTAACGCTGCACGCCGCAAACATCCAATCCATTCCGTATTTTCCAACAAGCGGATATAAACTTTGCGTTGCTTCTTCAACAGTTTCGTTGAATGCTTCGCTTGGCGAATGCCCCATTACGCGAAGAACATCGTACTGCGCTTTCATCAACCCGGCAATTGCGCCCATCAGCACGCCGCGCTCGCCTGTTAAATCGGAGAGAACTTCCTTTTCAAATGTGGTGGGAAAAAGATAACCGGAACCGATCGCGATTCCGCACGCAATTGCGCGTTCGCGCGCTTTCCCTGTTGCATCTTGAAATACGGCAAAGCTCGCATTTATTCCGCTTCCCGCAAGAAAATTTGAACGCACGGTGCGTCCGCTACCTTTCGGCGCGCATAGAATTACATCAACATCGGCGGGAGGAACAACATTTGTTTGTTCTTTAAAGACAATGGAAAATCCGTGCGAAAAATAAAGCGCTTGACCTTTTTTCAAATTACGTTTTACAACTTCCCACTGTTGTTTCTGTCCTGAATCCGAAAGTAAATATTGTACGATTGTCGCTTTTTGAATTGCATCTTCGATGTTTGAAAAAAGATTTTTTCCTTCCACCCAGCCGTCTCGCACCGCATCATTCCAGCCCTGTCCCCCTTTGCGCTGTCCGACGATAACGTTTATTCCATTATCGCGCATATTTAACGATTGTCCGTATCCTTGCGGACCGTAACCGATGATTGCAACAACTTCGTTCTTTAAAAACTCTTTTGCTTTTTCAAGCGGATATTCTTCGCGTGTAACAACTTCTTCAATTGTTCCGCCAAAATTTATTTGTGCCATTGTATTCTCCTGTTGTTAAACCGCTGAGACGCGAAAAAAAAAACATTTAAAATCTTTGCGGCTCTGTTCCTTTGCGGTGAATTATTTAATAATGAACTGAAGTTACGCAAAACAAGAAAAACGTCATGCCCGAATGCTTTAGTCGGGCATCCGTACATTGAAATCAGTTCAAATTCATAGATTCCCGCCTTCGCGGGAATGACGGGATTCAGGTTTTGAGTCCTTAAACATCATTTTGCGTAACTTCAGTAATGAATAAAAATTTTTATCGTGTCTTGTGAATTCTTAAAATTAAATTTTGCATCGTCAAATTTCGGCGGTCCCAGTGTTCCCTGCGCATCGCGCGATGCGCCGTATCCTTCCATCGGTGTTCCGTACCAATGCCGATCCATTTTGCCGTTCATATTTTCATCGTGATATACTGCAACACCATACGTTCCTTTGGGAACATCTTTAAATGAAAACGTAAATGCTGTTGCCGGAATTTGTATCTTTTCCGCTCTAAATGCTTTGTCTCTTTTTGTCGGAAAATCTTCTTCATTGTTAAAAAGAAACGCAAGCAATTCTCCTTTTACTTCTCGTATTCCTTCAACTTTAACAATCATTGTTTGAGAAAAAGAAAATTTAGAAAAAATTATTAATAGTAAAACGGAAATAAATGTTTTCATAGTTTTTGTCTTGCCACACAGTTTATAGAAAAAAAAATTCTCTGCGTTTTCGCGTCTTTGCGGTTAAAAAATTACGGAAGCGTTGAGCTTCCCATTAAAAATTTATCAATCGCTTTTGCCGCTTTATTTAAGTGCACCACTTTCACTTTTGTTTGGTATGCAACTTTATTCATACACCCCTCTCAACACAAACCCATCGTAAAATCTCTGTGCCGTTTTACCAAAAAGATTGATCTGTGGGTTCGTATGCGGAATTCTCTCTGTTCCATCGAATCGAACAATACCCAAAGAATACAACGTTGCTAATATCCCTGTTTCGTTTTCAGGCCTGAAATGAAATATCTTGCTCCATCTCTGTTTTATCATTGCAAGATATGCCGAACAATAATAAATGTTTGTAGTGTCATTCACAAGTTTCCCAATAATTTCTCTCTTTGATTTGCTTCGTTTTGTTTTGGTTTGAACATTGCTTCCTAAAAAATATTTGCTCTGTGGATTGTTGAGTTCTTGTTCAATGAAAAATGCTGTATTTGGTTTTATTTGTCCAAAACCGATTGAACTATTGTAACCGGACTCGGCAAAAAGTTCATCGAATAAATCATCTTCCCAATTGTAGTTGAGATAACGTTCAGTATATATAACGCTTGCAACAACTCTTGGGGAAAGATTAAGATTATCTGCTGCTTGAGTGATGATATTTTTGTAAGCAACTAATTCATTTAGTACTCGTTCCTCCTTTGCTTGCGAGAAAAGAAAAGGAGAAAGAAAAAACAAATATAAAAGGTTTTTTGCCATGCTTCTTCTAATCCACCAACATCAATGATGCTGGTGGATTTTTATTTATTTTACTATAAGGAAACTTTTCGTTGCTGAGAATTTTCCCGCAACAATACGATAAAAATATGCTCCCGATGAAAGCGATGAAGCATCAAATGTTACTTGGTGGCTACCTTGAGCATAATAATCATTCACAATCGTTTTCATTTCCTGACCTATGGAATTATATACTATCAACCGTACATTTTGCGGCTCAACAAGGTCAAAGTGAATCGTTGTTGAAGGATTAAACGGATTGGGATAGTTTTGATGAAGCGCATATTGTGTCGGAATTTTCACAATATTTTCTTCAAAGAATTTTTTCAGTCTTTCATCTTCTTTGCTGAATATATAGTAATCATCAACAAAAATTGGTTTGGTGTTTCCAGCGAATGATACATCAAGATAAATGTCTTTATCTTTTAACCCTGTTAATGGAATGTTTATTTCTCTGTATTGCCCATCTGTTTTGTTTGTGCGCGTTGCTAGTTTAGAGAGAGGAATACTCCATACTTCTTTTACAATGGCATCGGTTTTTGCATCTTTTATATTTACGGTTAACAAATTGTTGATCTCGTTCAATCGCGCATTATTAGGAACTTCAAGTTCTTTGGCATAATACGCTCCGGCAAGTTTAAGAACTTCATTATTCGATTTTACTGAAATATTCTCTGAACGAAGTTTATTCTGTTCGCTTTTGGGTTTTACATGGTCGGTTTGATGTGAAAGCCCTGCAATTTCAAAGGCAATCATTCCTTTATATCCTTTTTCGGCAAGCGCAGGAATTGAATCAAGATATGTAATAGCATGTTTGTTTAACCGATACGAAACAAAACTTTCTGTATTACTTGTTTTTTGAAGACCGGAGTTATTCACTGCAATTTGCCCGTTTGGTTTTCTCCATATTTCTCGCAGAGCGGTTTTACTTCTATTAATTGCAGAGATGTTTGATCCTCCTAATGAGCCAGATGCAATAATACTTGGCGTTGTCCACGATGTTCCCAAACCTCTCGTTGAATAAATACTTCCTTCAACTTCCCACAGAACATAATAGGAAGATAAATCGAGGAAGGTTCCGGCGATTGGTTTCGCTCCATTAACAAAACTTGATGAAAATGCTGTAATTGTTTGACTCCAATCGTTTTCACCACCCCATGGTTTCTCACGAATATGTACAGACTGTCCCTCAACGACATTGCGGAAACTTTGCCATGTTACAATAACAGTCCAATCTCCATTCACAGCAATAGAAGGTCTTTGGTTCATTGTCCACCCAGGAGGAGATATAGGAGTTGGATATTGCGGGAATTGCACTACATTTGAACTATAATTGTGAGTTGCTTGCATATATTCTATTTTATCGACATCACCATTGACCCAACAAATTCCGTAACGATTTGAACCAATTCGAGCGATCGAAGGAAACATACAGTTTCCATTTGTTGTTGGAATATATGTTACACTAGACCAATTACCGCCTGATTTTGATACAACGGCTAAGCCGGACGGTTCTCTCCAAACTACACAAGTGCTC
>CAYXEE010000085.1:0-8744 GCA_964463935.1 uncultured Chitinophagaceae bacterium
AACATTTATCACCAATTTTTAATTCGTAAACTCTAACTTCGCCGCGCTGTTTCACGACAGATGCGTCTTTGGCAATAGAACATTTTTTATAGCATCATTTTTCTTTTTCATGCCTTTGCCGTATTTTTTTTTCTTGACTTGTTCCTTTTTAATATGGTTAGGCGGGCTTTTTGAGTTTGAAATGAAACTAACTTATGTGAAGTCTGGTTTTGTTTCTTTTGAGCATCTGCAATAATTGCTTTAATATCGAAATTTAATTTTGCAGCTTGCGCTTCTCGAATTTTCCGAACTTCCTCTACTATATGGTCGGTATTCATCCTTCTTCCTCCATTAATTCTTCTGGTGTACAAATTATTGGAAATGAAAATCCTTCTTTTAGACAAATATCTTTTACAGCATTAAAAATTGTTGCATTAGCAATATGAGCACAATTCCAAGTCATCAAAAAGTCCATGCCATGAACCGAAGCAATTGCAATATGTGCAGCATCTGTTGCCGCCTTTTTTGGAACTATATTGTTTGAAAGAAATGCTTCCGCCAAACGTAGAACATCACTGGTAACCTCAAGTTGAGGAAATGGTTCGATGACTTTCATTCTCTTTTCTGCCTGTGATTGGTCGCCGCCGGATGCTTCATTAATGACAAATTGTGAAACAAAAATATCAAATTTATCCCTGCGTTTTTCCCACCAAGAACGGGTGATTTGTTGATGCCCAGCTACTATTAAATCGCGACTTGGAGAAGAAACAAAATAACTCGGAATTGTCGTTTCAATATAAAGTTTATGTTTCATACAAAGAAATATACCTGCTTTAAATGAATCTTTCAACTATTGCACAAATGCCGCCTAACGGACTGCGCATTCCGAAGGAACACTTCGTGTCGGAATAAGTTGCGTGAAACCTGCCCGACTGCGTCAGCAGGCAGAAGTTTAGCACGCTTTTGCATCCGCCACGCTTTTTTGGCGGACGCGTTTGTAAAATTTATTTTGATTTGTAGAAACTTTAAAGCAAACATTTATCACCAATTTTTAATTCGTAAACTCTAACTTCGCCGCGCTGTTTCACATCAGTTCTGCTTTTAGCGAAAAAGAACATTTTTTACAGCATCATTGTATTTCATGATACTAACGGGAATACTTTTTTTCTTGACTTGTTCCTTTTTAATATGGTTATCCTGCACCATACTTTGATTACAACTGCTTTTGATATATTTTATCTACTCGGCCAAAAAGAGAATCCAATTCTTTCTCTAATTTTTTACTTTCTGAATGATTCGCGTCTGCTGCAATGGCGCCGAGTAATAAATCTAAGTCATCAATGTCTACAGTAATGGAAACAAAACCATTTTCAACTACTGCATGGTTCAGACGCTCTACAATTTCAGGCTCAATACTTATAAGATTTAGCAACAAATCTTTTTCACGAAGTGAGAATTTAATTGGGAATGCCATAAGTTATTTTTTTTCTATTAGAAGAAAATGCTCATTAGGTGCTGGCTAACGGACTGGAGTTAATGCCGAAGGCATCCCTTCGGGAGTTGCGTTGAAGCGTTCCAGTGCGCTTTTGCATCCGCCGTTTTTTGGCGGACGCAAAGGATTAAATTTCTAAACTGAAAATCTGCTTTCGTAACATATGTTGTATGATGTACTATGATAAATCTTTTGGTCGAACGCTTTTCTTGGGTTTCTGTTGTTTTTCCGCCAGAGGCGGATGCGCCTAACACCAAATCTGAATCGTTAATTGCAAGAATGTAATCGCTTTATTCTCCAAATTCAACGATAATTTTGGAAAACGGTCAAAAGAAATTATTTCTTGAAAATTTTTGTTCCAATAGCAGCGCTTCATCGCTGTTCCTTGCATCTCATTAACAGAATGTAGAAATTACAGTAAATACAACTTCAGTAACTAACTGAAGTTACGCAAAATCAAAAAATGCTTCGACTCGGCACAAAAAATTACGGCCATCCTGAGCAAATCCTTTGCTTTTTAAGGATGTGTCGAAGGATGACCTTATAAACTTAAGCGTGCCTCGCTCAGCATGACCATATGCGTAACTTCAGTAACTAAAAAGGATTTTTTCATGCTTATAGAAAACATTGATATACTCACAGCTTTAATTTTCGGTCTTCTTTCTTTTATTTCTCCCTGCGTACTGCCGATTATTCCCGGTTACATTTCTTTCATTTCCGGCTTTTCGCTCGAGGAAATGAAAAACGAAAACGCATCGGCAAAACGCGCGCTTCTGGTAAATTCTTTAGTCTTTATTCTCGGCTTCACCATTGTTTTTGTGCTAATGGGCGCGGCGGCTACTTCTATCGGAAAAATTTTGAACGAAAATCTTCAGCTTATTTCTAAAATCGCAGGCGCAGTAATTATTGTTTTCGGTTTTCACATGATTGGGATTTTTAAGATAGGTTTTCTCAATTATGAAAAAAGATTCCATTTACAAGAGAAAAAATTAGGCGTTTTTGGCTCTTTTGCTGTTGGCGCAGCTTTTGCATTTGGTTGGACGCCGTGCATCGGTCCCGTTCTTGCGGGAATTTTGGCAATTGCCAGCCAGCAAGAAACGGTATATCAGGGAATTCTTCTTCTGTTTGTTTATTCTCTCGGACTTGGAATTCCCTTTTTCTTAACGGCATTAAGCATAAATAAGTTTTTTAATCTTTTCAATCGTATTAAAAAACATTTTCATACAATAGAAATTGTGGGCGGAGTTATGCTTATTGCAGTCGGCTTGTTAATGATGACAAATTATTTAACAATTATTGCAAGTTATTTGTCAAGATGGTTTCCGTTTTTATCAACCATTGGGTAAGAAATGATTTTTACAAAAAAAATTGGGAGGGATGTTGATAGTAACAAAATTGATCCTGTAAAACATTCTCAATTTGTTATTTCGCGCGTTGCAATGTATAGAAACATAAACGAATGGGAACTATTATTAAAAGAATACGGAACAACAAAAGTAAAAGATGAACTGTTGAAAACTCGGTATCTTGATAAATATACTTTAAATTTTTGCAGCGAATATTTCAATATTCCAAAGAAAAATTTAGATGCTGCATTTTACAACAATCAAACCAGACACACTGGAACGAAATAAAAAAAGATATTACAACAACTATAAATAATTATCGTTAGGAAACTATGGAAAAAGAAACTCGTGTACTGGATGAAGTAACAATCCGCTTTGCAGGCGATTCCGGCGACGGAATGCAGTTAACAGGCGGACAGTTTACCAACACTTCCGCCGCAATGGGAAATGATTTAAGCACGCTTCCCGATTATCCCGCAGAAATTCGCGCGCCGAAAGATACAACATACGGCGTTAGCGGTTTTCAAATTCATTTTGGCGCAACAGAAATTAACACGCCGGGAGATCATTGCGATGTTTTGGTTGCAATGAATGCAGCTTCGTTAAAAGTAAATCTGCGCTCGCTGCAAGATAATGGAATAATTATTGTCAATACGGATGGATTTGGCGATAAAAATTTAAAACTTGCCGGTTACACGCAAAGCCCGCTTACAGACGGTTCTCTTTCAAAATATCAATTGTTTCAAGTTGATATTACTAAATTAACAAATCTTGCATTGGCAGATATGAATTTATCGCCGAAGATTGTTGATAAAACTAAAAACTTTTTTGCGCTTGGAATGATGTATTGGATGTTTAATAGAACATTAGACAATACAATTCAATGGATTTTAGAAAAGTTTGAAACAAAACCGGAATTGATTGAAGCAAACACGCGCGTTATGAAAGCCGGTTGGAATTATGCCGAAACAACAGATATTTTTGCTGTAAAATACGAAGTAAAACCTGCGCCGCTCACTCCCGGAAAATATCGCAACATTAGCGGAAACCAAGCGTCAGCGCTCGGTCTTGTTGCCGCTGCAGAAAAAGCAAATCTTCCGCTCTTTCTTGGAACATATCCAATTACTCCGGCAAGCGATATTTTGCACGAACTTTCTCTTTTTAAAAATTACGGCGTAAAAACGTTTCAATGCGAAGATGAAATTGCAGGTATTACAAGCGCAATCGGAGCGTCATTCGGCGGCGCGCTTGCAGCAACAACAACAAGCGGTCCCGGCGTTGCATTAAAAACCGAAGCAATGGGTTTAGCAGTTATGGTTGAACTGCCGCTTGTTATTGTAAACGTTCAGCGCGGCGGTCCAAGCACCGGACTTCCGACAAAAACTGAGCAGGCAGATTTATTGCAAGCAATGTACGGAAGAAACGGCGAAGCGCCGATGCCGATTATTGCCGCTTCAACTCCAAGCGATTGTTTCAACGCAGTATTCGAAGCATCGCGCATTGCATTAAAATATATGACTCCTGTTATGGTGCTTACCGATGGTTATCTTGGCAACGGCTCCGAGCCGTGGCTCATTCCAAATGTAAAAGATTTACCGGATATTAGTCCGAAATTTAGAACTGACCCAAATAATTATCTTCCCTATCTGCGCGATGATATTACGCTTTCGCGCGAGTGGGCAATTCCCGGAACTCCCGGACTTGAACACCGCATCGGCGGTTTGGAAAAGAAAGATAAAACAGGAAACATCAACTACGAACCGGAAAATCATGACTTCATGGTAAAAATTCGAACAGAAAAAATTGAACGAATTGTCAATGATATTCCTCTTGCTCAAGTTGAAGGAGATGAAAAAGGGGATCTTCTTGTTCTCGGCTGGGGCGGCACGTACGGAACATTGAAAACCGCAGTTGAACGGAAACGAAAAGAAGGAAAATCTGTTTCTCACTTGCACCTAAAATATTTAAATCCTTTCCCAAAAAATCTCGGCGAACTGCTTTTAAACTTCAAAACAATTCTTGTTCCCGAAATAAATTTAGGTCAGCTAATTAAATTAATTCGTGAAAAATACCTTATCTCCGCAATCGGATTAAATAAAGTACAGGGATTGCCGTTCCGCTCCATTGAAATTGAACAAAAGATTGACGAAGTGTTGGTCCAAATGGACTCCTTGAAAGGAGAAAAACAATAATGAATACGTTAATAGATCAAGTTGTTAGTAAAGAATTAGTTTCATCCGTAAAAACTACTTCAAAAGATTTTGCTTCAGACCAAGATGTGCGGTGGTGTCCCGGATGCGGCGATTATGCGGTTCTCACTTCGGTGCAGCGCTTGCTGCCTGAACTAAATATTCCTAAAGAAAAACTCGCTTTCATTTCCGGAATCGGATGCTCAAGCCGTTTTCCGTACTATATGAATACTTACGGATTTCATGGAATTCACGGACGCGCAGCGGCAATTGCCAGCGGATTAAAAATTGCAAGACCAGATCTCAGCGTGTGGGTTGCTACCGGCGACGGCGATGGTCTTTCAATCGGCGGAAATCACATGATTCATGTTCTTCGCCGCAACATAGATTTGAATATTTTAATGTTCAATAATCAAATCTACGGCTTAACAAAAGGACAGTATTCGCCGACATCGGAAGCGGGAAAAATTACAAAATCTACTCCGTACGGTTCGGTAGATATGCCGTTTAATCCTTCATCGCTCGCACTTGGCTCCGGCGGCACGTTTGTTTCCCGCTGTATGGATCGCGATCCGAAACATTTGCAAGCAGTAATTAAACGAGCTGCAGAACATAAAGGAACATCGTTTGTTGAAGTGTACCAAAACTGTAATGTATTTAACGACGGCGCATTTTTCCAATTCACTGAAAAAGAAACAAAATCGGACAGCGTAGTATTTTTAGAACATGGCAAACCGCTTATCTTCGGAAAAGATAATAACAAGGGAATAAAATTAGACGGCTTCTCTCCTGTTGTGGTTTCTTTAACCGATGGAAGTCATTCCGCAAACGATTTGCTTGTTCATAACGAAAAAGATTCTACGCTTGCATTTATTTTAGCTAATATGACGTATAACCACGAACTGCCGCGTCCGTTTGGAATTTTCTTAGCAATTGAACGTCCGGTATATGAAATTGAAATTGAGAATCAAATTGATTCTGCAATTTCAAAACGAGGACGCGGTCAATTAGAAAAATTATTAAACAGCGGCGATACGTGGGTTATTCAATAATTGCATAAAAAATATTGCTTTTTAAAGTATTGTTTAATACTATATATCAGGTTCACGCAGGTGAACATAGACTCTACACCGAAAGGTGGGATTACAATAGGTTAAAACCTGAATATGCTGAAGCCACCATATTTTTGTGGTGGCTTCGATATTTTAAATGTTTTCGGAGTGGTTATGAAACGAGTAGTAATCTTAATTGACGGACAGAACTTATTCTACAGCTTAAAAGATATCGGCGTTTTTGAAAAAAACATTAAGTGGGATGTCTTCTTTCAATCTCTATTAACTTCAGAAGATGAATTAATCCGCACGTATTGGTTCCGTCCCCAACGCATTCTTGATACTTTTTATACTCCTCACAACATAAGAAATAATATAATCTATAAGAAATTCAACAATTACTATCCAATTTATAAAACCGATAGAGCGTCAATTCCTGAAAATATAATTACACAAATTGAGGATGAAGCAAAAAAAGTCGAACATTGGTTAAAACAAGAAAAGGAACTATTCGCAAAAATTGAATATAACTATGATCAATTATCTTTAACTTTTGGCGACATTGAATTTATTAAAACTGGCGTAGTAAAGGTAAATCCATATTACCAAGAGTATCTTGGTGAAAAAGGAGTTGATATTGCGCTCGCCGTAAAAATGATTTCACTTAGCGTTGAAAAAAAATGCGATAAAATTATACTTGTCAGCGGTGATTTTGATTATTCCGAAGCTATTAAGTTTGTAAAGAATAACATGACAAAAATCCATCTTGTCAAATTTCATAAGGGCGTTCCTCCAAAAAATAAAAGCGTTTCTCGCGATCTAGCCGTTCTTGCAGACAAAATTATTGACGTTTACGAAGATGAATTAAAAGTTAAGTTCTTAAAATAATCGTTAGAATTAATTCTGCAAGTAACATACCTTATGAACAAAAATATTCTCACTCTATCTTCTATCATTGAAACAAAATTTTCCTTTGTCATCACTTCGCATATCAATCCTGATGGCGATGCAATTGGAAGCGAAGTTGCGCTGGCACGGTTTTTAGCGGATAAAGGAAAATTGGTTTACATTCTCAATCAAAGTGAAACGCCTGCAAACCTTCGCTTTCTTGAAAAAATTCATCCGGTTTTTCATTACAACGAACCAGAACATGCGCAATTTATACTCAACGCTGATTGTTTCATTGTTATAGACACAAATTCCGTGAAGCGATTCCAAGCGTTGAGCGAGCCGCTTCAAAAAACAAAAGCAATAAAAATAATTATTGACCATCATCTCGAACACGAACATTTTGCAGACATCAATATTATTGATACACACGTTCCTGCAACTTGCGAATTATTATTTTTTATACTGCATTCAATTGATGGAGATGCAATAACCAAACCGGTTGCCGATGCGCTGTACACAGGAATTATGACTGATACACAATCATTCCGACTCCCCTTTACCGATTCCGAAACTCATCGGGTAGCAGCAGAGTTACTAAAAAAAGGGGTTCAGCCGTACGAAATTTATCAAGAAGTGTACGAAAGCGGAGCAATCAATACTTTGCATTTACTCGGAAAAGCGCTTGCATCAATTCGGTTGCATGAAAACGGAAAAATTGCCGTTATGTCGCTTCCCCGCTCAATTTTTATTGAAACAAATACTCATGAATCTGATGTTGATAATTTAACGCAGTACGTTCAGAGCATCGGCGGAGTAAAAATTGGAATTGTTGTAATGGAATTAGATGATGGAGTAAAAATCAGTTTCCGTTCTAAAGGAGAAATTCCAGTCAATGAAGCGGCAAAACAATTCGGCGGCGGCGGACACCGCAACGCTGCCGGCGCTAAAATTAAAAACGCAACGTTAGAAAATATTATTTCCGATATTTTAGAAAAAACAAAAATCTATTTACCACAGGAGAAGCAATGAAAGTTACAGTCGTATCAAATTCACGTAATAAATTAAAAGCGGATGTTTTTTCTGTTTTTGTTTTTCACGATAAAAATTTATTTGATGAAGCTATTGTTAGAATTAAAAAAGATTTTTCATTTGAAGCGTTTGACGCAGTAACGTTAAAAGATTTTTCCGGCAAAGAAGGCGAAACCGCTGTTCGTTATACCGGTAATAAAAATATTCCCCGCCTTGTTTTAGTCGGACTCGGAGAATCTAAAAAATGTTCTGTTGAAAAACTCCGCCGTGCGGCTGCAACTGCGGCAAAAAAAGCAAGAACGTTCAAATCTGTTTCCGCTGCAATACAATTCCCAAATCTTGAGACCATTCTTCCTGAAACAATTTCCGAAACGTCTCAGGCAATAATAGAAGGCGCTCTGCTTTCGTTATACAAGTATGATAAATATATTTCAAAACCTGAAAACGGAAAAAACCTGAAATCAATAACTCTCTATTCGGCAGATAATAAATTTCTTAAAGAAATTCAAAGCGGCGCAAAAAAAGGAGAAATAATTTCTAACGCAACAATGCACGCGCGAGATTTGGAAAATGCGCCCGGCAGTGAAATTTACCCTGAAACACTCGCAAACGATGCGCAGACAATTGCTCGTAAAAATAAATTTTCCGCAACTGTATTCAATAAACAAAAAATTGCCTCGCTTGGCATGGGCGGAATTATTGGCGTAAGCAAAGGAAGCGAAAAAGAACCGCGTTTTATTATTTTAGAATACGGCAAACAATTCAA
>CAYXEE010000086.1:0-8701 GCA_964463935.1 uncultured Chitinophagaceae bacterium
AATTCAAGACGTTCTTGATGAAATTCTTCCTGAAGCGTTTGCTGTTGTAAAAGAAACATGCCGCAGACTTTTCGGTCAATCATGGGAAGTTACCGGAAATAAAATTTTGTGGGAAATGATTCCGTTCGATGTTCAATTGATGGGCGGCGCGGTTCAGCATCAGGGAAAAATTTCTGAAATGGCGACGGGCGAAGGAAAAACGCTTGTCGCCGTTGCGCCGATGTATCTGAACGCGCTTGCAGGCAAAGGCGTTCATCTTGTAACGGTCAACGATTATCTTGCGCGCCGCGACAGCGAATGGATGGGAAAAATTTTTGAATTTCACGGCTTAACGGTCGGCTGTATTGTTCAAAATCAAGATCCGATAACGCGCCGCAACGAATTCGGTTTCGATTATCTGCGCGATAATATGGTGATGACGACCAATGAAATGGTTCAGCGCGGACATTACTACGCCATTGTGGACGAAGTTGACTCTGTGTTGATTGACGAAGCGCGAACGCCTTTAATTATCAGCGGACCTGTGGAAGTTGACGACCATAAATTTAACGAAATGAGACCGCGCGTTGAACGGTTGGTAAATACGCAAAAAGTTTTTATTGCAAAAATTGTAGCCGATGCGGAAAAACTTTTGAATGAAAATAAAACAAAAGAAGCGGGCGTGCTTTTGCTTCGCGCTCACCGCGGCGATCCGCGCAACAAAAAACTTATTAAACTTTTTTCCGAAGGTTCTCCGAAAAAGTTGATGAACGAAACCGAAGCCGAATACATGCAGGATAACAGCAAGCGCATGCCGGAAATTGTCGATGAGTTGTATTATTCGATAGATGAAAAAAATCATTCCATAGATTTAACCGAAAAAGGACGCGAGTTTCTTGCAAGCAGTACGGATAAAGATATGTTTGTTCTTCCCGATATGGGAGCGGAAGTCAGCATTTTAGAAAATGATGAAACATTATCCGTTGAACAACGTCAGCAGAAAAAAGATTTGTTAAATGTTCTCTACGCTGAACGAAGCGATAGAATTCATACAGTTCGTCAATTATTACGCGCGTATTCGCTTTATGAAAAAGATGTGGAATATGTTGTTACTGAAGACAGCAAAGTTCAAATAGTGGATGAATTTACCGGCCGTATTCTTCACGGACGAAGATATTCCGACGGCTTGCATCAAGCGATTGAAGCAAAAGAAGGCGTTACCGTTGAACGCGATACGCAAACGCTTGCAACAGTTACATTACAGAATTATTTCCGTTTGTATAAAAAACTTGCCGGTATGACGGGAACTGCGGAAACAGAAGCGGCGGAATTTTTTGATATTTACAAATTGGATGTTGTTGTTATTCCAACCAACAAACCGATTGTTCGAAAAGATTTGAACGATCTTGTGTACCGAACGAAAAGAGAAAAATACAACGCGCTGATTTCTGAAATTAAACAATTGCGCGAAAAGAAACAGCCCGTGCTTGTTGGAACAACAAGCGTTGAAGTTTCTGAAACAATCAGCAGAATGTTTAAACGCGAAGGCGTTCAACATAACGTTTTAAATGCGAAGCAGCACCAACGCGAAGCGGAAATTGTAGCCAATGCAGGGCTGCCCGGCGCCGTAACAATTGCAACAAATATGGCAGGACGCGGAACGGATATTAAACTCGGTCCCGGAGTGCGCGAAGCAGGCGGATTGTGCATTCTCGGAACTGAACGGCACGAAGCGCGCCGCATTGACCGTCAGCTGCGCGGACGCTCAGGCCGTCAAGGCGATCCCGGCGTAACAAAATTCTATCTTTCTCTTGAAGATGATTTAATGCGGCTGTTTGGAAGCGAGCGCGTAGCAAATGTAATGACAAAAATGGGAGCGGAAGAAGGAGAAGTGATTGAACATCCGCTGATTACGCGAATGATTCAAACAGCGCAGAAAAAAGTTGAAGAAAATAATTTTGGCATTCGTAAACGATTGTTGGAATACGACAACGTAATGAATCAACAGCGCGAAGTAATTTACTCCAAACGCAGACACGCGCTGCTTGGCGAACACTTGCGAGACGATATTTTGGAAATGTTGAACGACTATATTGATGAAGTAGTTGAACAACATTACGATGAAGGAAATCTTGATGCGTTGAAAGAAGATTTGCGAGTCGGTTTGCTGGTAGATTTACAGATGACTCCGGAAGAATTTCAACGCGCAGGGAAAAATGGCGTAAAAGAATCTGCGTATTCGGCTTCTCAGGAATTCTATAACCGCAAGCGGCAAATGCTTGGCGACGAAATGATGTCGCACCTTGAACGAATGGCGATGCTGCAAGTAATAGATATTCGATGGAAAGAACATTTGCGCGAAATGGACGATTTGAAAGAAGGAATTTATCTTCGCGCGTACGGGCAGAAAGATCCGATTGTAGAATACAAATCTGAAGCGTACAAAATGTTTGTTGTACTTCTCGGAATGATAAACAAAGAAGCATTAAATCTTATTTTCAAATTATTTCCTGAAAATGCTTCGCAGGTTGAACAGCGTCAGCAAGCAAGAATGTCGCGCCGTGCGCCGTTAGTTCTTACGCACGATGCTTCAACAGGAATGGGAATGCAGCAAAGCGGCGAAGGGGGCGAGCAGAAGCAAGCGCCGAAAGTGCAGCAACTACACTCGGAACAAAAAGTCGGCCGCAACGATCCGTGCCCGTGCGGCAGCGGGAAAAAATATAAAAACTGCCACGGAAAATAATTTTTTTCTACGGCGAATAAACAAAAACTCGATAACCGACTGATAGATGTACAGAGTGCGATAGAAAATTGGTTTTCTAATTTTCTTCACGCATATTCTCAGTAAACAATAGCGCCCTGACAATTCTATCTCCAAAAGATAAAACAATGGCGGATAAGTGAAGTTAAATTTAAAAGACCTCACAGGTTTTTCGCTAAAAGATGAAACACGGCGGACAGGAAAAAACTTTGAGATCTGAATTGCAGTTAATGAAGTAAAAGCAGCAGGATTTTTCACTGTTCTGTTTAACTTTTACGATTTGTATCAAAACCCCTTTGGAGTGTTATTCAGAGGGAAAAATAACAAAACAGTATAAGTGTTTATATTCAGTAATTTTTTCAGCTGTCAGGTAAATTTTACCTGCTCTTTAAAAAAATCTTTAAGAATTAAGAATTTTAGGCGTTTTTTTGTTGGCACGCTAAATGCTTAATATTAAGTATTGAATAAAAAAGCAACACTAACTAATACATTTATCTAATAACAATATAAAAGGAGTTCATTATGGGACAACAACAACTTTTGTTGATCATCCTCGGCGTTATCATTGTAGGTATCGCAGTTGCAGTTGGTATTACAATGTTTCAAGACAATGCTATCAGCGCAAATAAAGACGCTGTAACTAACGATTTAGTACAGCTTGCAGCAAAAGCACAGCAGTACTATCGTAAACCCGTTGCGCTTGGCGGCGGTGGAAATACATTTACCGCCGGTTCGCCAGCTTTAACGGCTAATGCTGCTGGTTTGGCAATGCTTGTGTCAACAACATTCTCAGATAATGATAATGGAAAATATCAATTAACAACAGTTAATGCACAGAGTGTTGTGTTTACAGGTACAGGAAAAACACAAGATGCTGCAGGTCAATACAATCAAGTAACAATGACGGTTACTCCGGCAACATACAGTCTTGGTGCATGGACCACAGTAGCAGCTTTACCGTAAGTGTAATTTTAATTTAGATAAACAGAGGGGTATAATTATACCCCTCTGTTTTTTTACATATTGAAAACCAGTATAGATTATGGGGCAACAGCAGTTATTATTAGTTATAGTAGGTCTCGTTGTGGTAGGGCTTGCTGTTGCAATAGCAATCACAATGTTCCGCGATAATGCTGCAAGTCAAAACCGCGACGCAATTACCAACGATCTGTATCACCTTGCAACTAAAGCCCGACATTATTATCACCGTCCGGTATCTCTCGGTGGGGGAAATCGAACATTGTTGGTTTAGGTGAAGGGGTATCCGGCGTACTGAAATTAGTAGATATAAAATTTCAAGATAATGATAATGGTACATACACCATAATTAATGGCGGAGGCGATGTGAATCATGTCGTTTTTCAAGGCGTTGGTAAGACGCCGCTTCCAGATGTTGATGATGAGTACCCAACTGCAATTTTAGAAGTTTATCCGGAACGCCAAGTGCTTACAATTATCAAGTAGATTTTTTACGTTTAATTTACAGTATATCTTTTTTTTGTAGAAATCACCGTTTTTATTGATTTTCATCTCCCGACCTCGTATTTTTCCTACAAACTTAACAATCTTATTATGGCAGAATTCAGAATAGACGGCGTTTCACTTAGCGGCAAGCCCGTGCAAGGAATTATTAACGCAGATACAATTAAAGATGCGAAACTGAAAGCTTCGCAAATGGCGCGTGAGCGAAAATTTAAAGTATCTGGCGTTTACCCGCGCGCTACTTTTTTGTACCGTGTAAAAAAAGGTAAAGATAAACCTGTTGATGGCGAGCAGAAAGCGTTTACAAAGCAGGAGGTTGTGGATGCGCTTTCAAAAATGGGATATACTGTGGTGTATGTCCGAAAAAAATTATTTGACGGCGTTGGAAAAGTTCCTGAAATAGAAGTTGTTTCATTTGTTCGCGTCAGCGCAGATTTGATTCGGCAGAAACTTCCGTTTAACGATATGATGTCAATGTTAATTAACGATATTCAAAATAAAACATTGCGCGAAACAATTCGAGAAATCAATCAAGATTTAAAGCAAGGGAAAGACAGCGAAAAAGCATTTATAAAACATGAAAAAGTGCTGGGTAAGTTTGCTGCGCACATGCTCGGTCTTGCATCCAAAAGCGGAAATATGGGAGAAATTTTTGAAAGCACTGCAAAATTTTTGGAACGCAACGCGCAGTTTAAAAAAGATTTAAAAAGCGCATTAATTATGCCGGTTGTAACTCTGGTAATTTTGTTTTTTGCCGTCGGTTATTATGTTGCAGTTATTTTTCCTGAAACGGCAAATTTGTTTACGAAGTTTAAAATTGAATTACCGCCGATGACTTCGGCAACGCTCCGCTTTAGTAATTTTTTACAGGCAAACATATTATGGATTACATTAGCATTTGCCATACCAACAATTCTCTTTATGCGTTTCATTACTACAGAGCGAGGAAGGTTTTTACTCGACAAATATATTTGGACGATTCCTGCTATTGGAGATTTAATGCACAAAACAAGCATTGAAATTTTCTGCCGCGTTTTTTATGCTCTGTACAGCGGCTCCGGTGAAAATATTGAAGTTATTAAAATGTCTGCCGAAGCGTGCGGAAATAAATATATGGAAGCGCAAATAAAAAATGTAGCGCTTCCTATGATGGTTGAGAAAGGCGCCGGTATTACCGAAGCGTTTGAAGCATCCGGCGTGTTTACAAAAACTGCATTATCGCGTTTTCACTCCGGCGCTGAAACTGGAACGGTAAAAAATACTGCGCTGCAGCTTGCAGAATATTACGAGAAAGAAACTTCGTACAGAATGCGCAATGCCATTGATTTAATTCAATTAGTAATATCAATGATTATTATGATTGTCTTAACAGCATTAACGCTTGTTTCTTCTGAAACGGCTACGGTGAAACCAAAGGCGCCCGGCGCAGTGATAATTCCGTTCGTCCAAAAATTGTTTTAATTTTTTACTGGGAATGAAATATGCCTCCTGAATTAGACATAACTGATAAAATCGGTTATACGCTTTTAAAAAAAGGTATAATTGATTATGAAACGCTGGAAAAATCTTTACGCATTAAAGAATCGGAAGCGAGTAAAAAAGAACGGCGCAATCTTGGACAAATATTAGTAAATGAATTTCAAGCCGACCATGATGCGGTATTTCGCGAAGTAGCAAATCTGTATGCGTTTCGCGAAATATATCTATCCGATGAAAAAATTGATCCGCAGAGAATTGAATTTATTAGAAAACTTATTGATGGAATGCCGGACGGAACGCGCGAGCTTTTATTACAAACTAAAATTTTACCGTTGAAGTTTGACGAGAAGCAGCCAGATAAACTGATTGTTCTGTGCGCCGATCCTACCGATAGAAATATTCCAATCATCGCTCGTAATTTTAACGTAAAGAAATATGAAGTAACTTACGCGCGGTTTAAGGAATTGCAAAATCTTGTTGACCAAGTTCTTCCGCCGCAAAATGAATTTTTGAAGCTGCTGGATGACAACGCGCTGAGCGTTGATTCCGGCGAAGAACAAGATATTCAGGTTGATGAAGATGCGCTTAATGCGGAAATTAACAAAAGCGCTTTAGCAAATTTATTTGAAGGATGCTTAGTAGAAGCTGTGCGCCAAGGCGTTTCTGACGTACATATTGTCGCCGCCGAAGGAAAGAAAACAAATTTCATGTTTCGCGTGGATGGCAACCTGAAAGTGTGGCATTGCCAAGAAAGTACTATTCCCGAAGCCGTTATGGCGGTTATTAAAGACCGCACAAAAAATGTTGACCGCTTTGAACGCGAAATGTCGCAAGACGGTTTTATTCAGCGCGTTGTAGATGGACATCAGCTTCGTTTTCGCGTTTCCATTATGCCGATTGTTACTACCGAATTTAAAAATAAATTTGAGAGCGTTGTAATACGCGTACTTGACGATAGAAAAGTTATTACCGATTTAAATAAACTTGGCTTACAAGGTCCTGCACGAGGGTTTTTTGATAAAGCAATCAGCAAGCCGCAGGGGATAGTAATTTTAACAGGTCCAACAGGTTCCGGTAAATCTACAACGCTTATTGCTGCATTGTACCAAGTTATTGATCCGACAGTGAACGTTTTAACAATTGAAGAGCCGGTAGAATATATTATTAAAGGGGCACGTCAATTAAAAATTGGTCCAAAAATGTCTTTTGAACAATCCATTCGCGGCATTCTTCGGCACGATCCTGATATTGTTCTCGTTGGTGAAATGCGCGATAAGATTACAGCGGAAACCGCAATTAAACTTGCGAACACCGGTCACCTTGTATTTTCTACACTTCACACAAACGATGCGCCGAGCGCCGTAGCGCGTTTATATAAAATGGGTATTGAGCCGTTTCTTATTGCCTATGCTATTAATATTATTGTGGCACAACGCTTGATTCGTACATTATGTAAGATTTGTAAACAGCCGATTGACGATGATGAAAGAGTTGATTTAATTAAATTCGGTTTTAGTGAAGAAGATGCGATGAAACATACGTTTTTCAAAGCTGTCGGCTGCGATAAATGCAACGGCGGTTACAAAGGAAGAGCAGCAATTCATGAGGCGTTATATTTTACCAAAGCGATTAAAAATATAGTTTTAAATGCCGGTGAAAAAGTTGACGAAAACTCAATTCGCGATCAGGCTGCAAAAGACGGTATGTGGACTTTGCGCAGATCGGGAATGGAGCGAATGAAAGAAGGCGTTACCACGCTTGAAGAAGTTATTGCAACAACGGTGGAAGACGAATAGCATTTTAAAAATAACTTCAGTTAAGAGTAGAGACATCTGAAAAATTGTCCCGCTTTACGGGATGCCGCAAAGCGGCAATTGTCCATTGTCATTCTGAGCGAAGTCCGCTTCAGGCGGACGAAGCGAAGAATCTTGTTTTTATTTTTGCATTGAAAAGCGAGATTCCCCGCCTGACCGCTGGCGGGCAGGCTCGTCGCTCCGCCTGCTTTCGCCGAAACGAAGCATCGGCTTCGTGCAGGCAGGTTCCTCGGAATGACATTGATGGTAGATTTTTCAGATGTATCGAGCAATAAATAAATTTTTACAGAAAGATTTTTTTTAATTTTTAATTTTCACAAATTTGCATTAGGTATGTAGCGCATGGGTCTTGGACAAACATTGTTAACAATAATGGCGTTGATATTAATGGGAAGATTGATTTTATCGGTCAACACCTCCACATTAGACGCCGGTTTTACAAAAGATATGGCAGAGTTCCGAATTACAGCAACCTCGCTGGGGACTTCAACGCTTGAATATGTCCAGGCATTATCATTTGATGAATCAACAGCAGATACATTTCTTACAAATACTCAACTTGCTTCATTAACCGGCAGTCCATTGCTTGGACCTGATGCCGGAGAATCAGGGCAATCATTGTACGATGATATTGACGATTACAATAATTTCATAAAGTTTGATACATTACAAAATTCCGCTATTTTTAAAACACGAACAACAGTAAATTATATTGATGTTACTTCTACTGCAATGACGGTTACAACAGCAAAAACTTGGGTTAAGCAAATTACCGTTGAAGTAACAAGTGATTTTCTTGTAGATCATTCGGTAGCGCCGCCAAGACCTGATACGCTAAAATTTCGCACAATTTTCAGTTACTGGTATTTTAGATAGGGAGAAGAGATGGGTTCGCAAACTATATTAGATTTAATTGCATCAACAATGGTGTTTGGCAGTTTGTTGTTGATGGCTATTAGAATGAACGCGAGCACAAGTGAAAATATTCAAGTGTATCGCGATGATCTTTTAGTGCAGCAAAATCTTGTGGAGATTACACGTTTGCTGGAATATGATTTTAGAAAAATTGGATATTGCAAAGATTATACAAAAATAACAAATTCTCACGATGCAATTCGATATGCAGATTCAATTAGAATCCGGTTTTGGACAGATATAGCTACCCCATTAGATCCTCTTGGCGATG
>CAYXEE010000087.1:0-8541 GCA_964463935.1 uncultured Chitinophagaceae bacterium
AGAAGAGCGATACAGAATAAAAATATTATGCGATAGAGAGGCATGGTGGTTAATTATACCTCACAGGTTTTAAAAACCTGCGAGGTATAGAAAAATTATTTTAAAATTCCGTCAATTGTGTTATAGCTTACAGAATGATAACCGGCGCGGGCTTTTTCGTACACTTCTTTTGCCCATTTTTTCCCATCAGGAGTTTTAGCAAGTTCGGTATATAACGGTTTTAAGAATTTTCTGCGTCCGACATTCATTAAAAAATTTTTTATTGGTCCGAATGCGGTTTCGTAATTTACTTTTAAGCAATGCTGGAACCATTCGCACGCAATTTCAGAATTTCCCGTGCGCGTAAAATAAAAAGCATAATCAAGTTCAATCAGTTTTTCTTTCGTCAGCGAATCAGGAAGATTGCGCAAGAAATAGAGCCAATGATGAGTTGTCCAATTTGCTGTTACTAATTGCGATGCCGGAGTTCCGTTGAGAAATGCGGCAAGTTGTGCAGAAACTTTGTTAAACGCTTCTGATTTTGGCTGGGGGCAATTTGCCGGCAGTCCGGGGCTGTAAATCCATTCCTTGTAATTTATTTTTGAAGCAAGCGCTTTATTTTTTGAAAGCAAATTCTTATTCAAATATTCAACAAATCGCTCAGTTGTTATTGAATGGAAAGAATTTTCTGTAAAATATTTTTTCAAAAAATCATCCCATTGCTCTCTTCCGAATGTTTCTTCGCACAAACGAAGAAAGAAATATCCTTTATTGTAAGCAATGTCTGTCATTCCATCATCAGGATCGCGGTCTTTAAGGTTAAGCTTTAATTTTGTATCGCCGCTTGTTGCTCCAAGTTCCGCAATTGTACCGTGTAAATCTTTTAAAGTGAGAACGGAAAGCATTTCTGTATAATCGCGCCCGTATAATTTTTCCATAATGCGATGTTCAAAATAGACGGTGAAACCTTCATTTATCCAGAAATCATTCCACGTTGCATTTGTTACAAGATTTCCTGACCAAGAGTGCGCAAGTTCGTGAGCAATCAATGCAACAAGCGAACGGTCTCCGGCAATAACAGTCGGCGTTGCAAACGTTAATCTCGGATTTTCCATTCCGCCGAACGGAAAACTTGGCGGAAGAACAATAACGTCGTAACGTTCCCATTGATATTTTCCGTACAAACTTTCTGCCGCTTCAACCATTTTTTCCATATCGGCAAATTCGTACGCCGATTTTTCTACCATCGAAGGTTCAGCATACACGCCGCAGCGATTCCCAATCGGGCGAAAATCTAAATCGCCGACTGCAAGAGCGAGAAGATAAGAGGGGATCGGCTGTTTCATTTCAAATTGATATACGCCGTTGTTGTTTTTTGTTGTACCATTTCCCGCAGCGCCCATCACCGCCATTAAATCTGTTGGAGTGTTAATTGTTGCAGAATATGTGAAACGAACACCGGGACCATCCTGACACGGAACCCATGTTCTTGCTAATATTGCCTGCGATTGGGTAAAGAGAAACGGTTTTGTTTTGCCGGCAGTTTGAGATGGATCAAGCCACTGTAATGCGGAAGCGTTTGGTGAAGTTGAATAATAGACAGAAACATTTTTTGTTTTTTCTGTTATAGAAATTGTCAATGGTTTCCCAAGAAATTTTACATCTTCTCCAACGACAAATTTTGCCGGAGTTTCTTTTTCATCAAGCGTTACTTTTTCTATTGTCAAATCTTTGGTATCAAGAACAAGTATATTTGTTTTTTTAAGCTGCTTAAGATTCAGCGTTGCTTTTCCTTTTAGCGTCTTACTTGCAAAATCAACTGAAATAGTAAGATTAAGATGTTGAATGACAACTTCGTTTGAGTTTGCAAAAGAATGAATATCTTGTTCCATAATGTTCTTCTTCGTTTGTGCAGTTATTGTTGAAAAAAATAACATGAAGCAAAAAACAGTGAATTGGTTCATTTGTTCTCCATAAATATTCTGCTCCAATATACAAAATCTTGGTAAAAAGATTCATCGTTTTTCTTGCCGTGAAATATGATACTCTATATTTTTAAAACAAAAAATCCCAAGTTGTGCTTGGGATTTTTTATTTTATCCTTGAATAAAATTTATTTTACAATATCCAATAACTCCACTTCAAAAATTAAAACTGAACCGGGAGGAATTTGTCCCGTAGGTCTATCGCCGTACGCAAGATCTGATGGAATAAACAATTGCCATTTTGATCCTACGGACATTAATTGCAGCGCTTCTGTCCAGCCGGGAATAACGCCGCCGACCGGAAATACAATCGGTTCTCCGCGTTTGTAAGAATTATCAAATTCTGTTCCGTCAACAAGTGTTCCGCGATAATGAACTTTTACTTCGCTTGATGCTTTAGGATTTTTTCCTTTTCCCATTGTAACTACTTTGTATTGCAAACCGCTTGGCAGAGTAATGATGTCGGTTTTTGTTTTATTTTCTGCAAGAAATTTTTCTCCATCTTGTTTTACTTTCCCCGCTTTTTCCTGCGCCTTTGCTATCATTTTCTGCTGGTAGGCAATCATTACAGATTGAATTTGTTCGTCTGTTAGCAATTGTTTAGAAGATGTGTCTGCGGCATCAATCAAACCTTGCACGAATGCATTTGGAGCAATTTCAATTTCTTGACGGTGCAGAGTTCTGCCAATATCAAGTCCGATACTGTAACTAACGCTGTCTTTTTCGGTTTTTAATTCAGAAGTTCCGCCGTTATTATTACCGCAGCCGGCAAAAAATAGTACTGCTAAAAAAAGAATGGAAAAGTATTTCATAAAAATCTTTCTGTAAAAGTGAAAAGTATTTCAAAAAAAATCTCATCTAAGAGGAAAATATTTTTTTTGAGAAATTATTGCGTTGCAATATAAATTTTCATTGAATAGAAAGCAAAAACAATTCTTAGAATTTACATAATTTGTATGAAGATATTTCCTAAAGGTAAAGATTGAAAAAAAGGTAAAAATTGTTTATTTTTATCCACTAAAATTAAAAAATCCCATCTTAACAATTGAAATTCGTAAGAAAGGAATGAAATGAACGAAGGAAAAGTCGTCCAAGTTATTGGTCCCGTAGTAGATATTGATTTTTCTGAGGGTGAATTACCGCAGATATTAAACGCAATTAAAATTCCGCGCACAAATATTGAAGGACAAAAAGAAGAATTAGTTGTGGAAGTACAGCAGCAGCTTGGTGAAAACCGCGTGCGCGCTGTTGCAATGGATTCTACTGAAGGATTAACGCGCGGTATGAAAGCAATTGATACCGGCGCTCCAATTTCAATTCCTGTCGGACCAAGCGCGCTTGGTCGTCTTATTAATGTAACGGGAAATACGATTGATGGGTTGGGCGAAATTAAAACCGATAAAACACTTCCGATTCACCGACCAGCGCCGGAATTTGATAATCTTTCTACACAGAAAGAAATGTTTGAAACCGGAATTAAAGTTATTGATTTACTTGAACCATATACAAAAGGGGGAAAGACAGGATTATTTGGCGGCGCAGGCGTTGGCAAAACAGTGTTAATTCAAGAATTGATTCGTAACATCGCCGCCGAGCACGGCGGATATTCCGTTTTTGCCGGCGTTGGCGAACGCACGCGCGAAGGAAACGATCTTTGGTTAGAAATGAAAGAATCGGGCGTGTTGGCAAAAACTGCTCTTATCTTTGGACAGATGAACGAACCGCCGGGAGCGCGTCTTCGAGTTGCATTAACAGGTTTAACTCATGCGGAATATTTCCGCGACGAAGAAGGAAAAGATGTTCTGCTGTTTATTGATAATATTTTCCGTTTTACACAAGCAGGTTCAGAAGTTTCTGCGCTTCTTGGTCGTATGCCTTCTGCGGTAGGTTATCAGCCCACGCTTGCAACTGAAATGGGCGCATTGCAAGAACGCATTACCTCAACGAAAAAAGGTTCAATTACATCGGTGCAAGCAATTTACGTTCCTGCTGATGACTTGACTGATCCGGCGCCGGCTACAACATTTTCACACTTAGATGCAACAACGGTATTAAGCCGCCAGATTTCGGAACTTGGTATTTATCCCGCGGTTGATCCGCTTGATTCAACTTCACGAATTATGGACCCGCTTACCATTGGAGAAGATCATTACAATGTTGCAAAACAAGTAAAACAGATTTTGCAATCGTATAAAGACTTGCAGGATATAATTAACATTCTTGGAATGGATGAACTTTCCGATGAAGATAAGATTACTGTACAGCGAGCGCGTAAAATTCAACGCTTCTTATCTCAGCCGTTCCACGTTGCCGAACAATTTACCGGAATTCCCGGTCGCTACGTAAAACTTGAAGATACTATTAAAGGATTTAAGATGATCTGCAACGGCGAGTGCGACAATCTGCCGGAACAAGCATTTTTAATGTGCGGCGGAATTGAAGATGTATTTGAAAAAGCAAAACAACTTCAAGCAGCGTAATTGGAAGGACTATGGCAGAAAAGAAATTTCAATTAGATATTGTAACGCCTTCGCGCACTGTTTTTTCAGGCGAGGTGCAGAGTTTTACTGCGCCTGGTGTTATGGGAAGTTTTCAAGTGCTGTTTAATCACGCGCCGCTTCTTTCATCAATCGGAGTAGGCGAAGTAAAAATTACTGAAGCAAACGGAACGAAACTTCATTTTGCAACAAGCGGCGGTTTTGTTGAAGTAAAATCGAACAAAGTAATTTTGCTTGCTGAATCGTGCGAGCGCTCGGATGATATAAATACAGAACGCGCAGAAAAATCGAAAACACGCGCAACAGAACGGCTTGCAAATAAAACAAAAGACGTAGATGTTGACAGGGCGCAGTTAGCGCTCTTCCGTTCCTTAAATCGCCTAAAAATTGCAAAAAAAATATAAATTCAATTTTTAATTTCAGCCCACATAGTTACTGTGTGGGCTTTTTTATTGTACGCTGAAATTACAACAATTCTTTCATTGAATCTCCGCACATTTCGCGGTATATTTGCACATATAAATGCGCTCAACAATTGCAGAAATAAACCTCAAAAATCTTAATTCCAATCTTATCAATATCCGTAAAAAGATTGGGCGGCATCCTTTCATTATGGCTGTGGTAAAAGCAAATGCGTACGGACACGGAGCGGTTGAAGTAACAAAATCAATTGTTAAGAATAAAACGGCTCAATATTTTGGCGTTGCTATTGCAGAAGAAGGAATTGAACTTCGAGAGCATTTCAAAAATATTCCCATTCACGTTTTTACTGTTCCGAATCCTAAACAATATTCATTGTTCGTTCAATACAATCTTGAGCCGACTGTTTGTGCGCTGAACGATGCAAAAAAATTACACCGCGCTGCAAAATCTGCCGGGAAAATTCTTCCGGTTCACATTAAAGTTGATACTGGAATGGGACGCATCGGCGTTACTGCGGATGATGCAGTTAATTTTGTTAAATCTGTAAAAAAATTTTCACATCTTGACATCAAAGGAATTTTTACACACTTTGCAACGTCTGATGAAAAAGATTTAACGTTTGCCAATGAACAATTAACAAAATTTCGTTCTATTGTAACGCAATTAGAATTGTTGGGAATTCATATTCCGCTGGTGCATTGCGCAAACAGCGGCGCAATTTTGCAGATGCCGGATTCGTATTTTGATATGGTGCGCGCAGGAATTATGATGTATGGATACGCTCCATCGTTAGAAACAAAAAGAACAGTGAATATCCTTCCCGCATTGTCGTTAAAAGCAGAAGTTGGATTTGTAAAAATTGTTGAAAAAAATACGAGCATCAGTTATTCGCGCAGATATTTTACAAAACGAAAAACGAAAATTGCGAGCGTTACAATCGGCTATGCGGATGGTTTCAACAGAAAATTAACCAACAATGCGTTTGCGTTAATCAAAGGGAAAAAATATCCGATTGTTGGGACTGTATGTATGGATCAGATTATGATTGATGTTGGATTGAAAACAGAGGCGGCAATTGGCGATGAAGTTGTGTTAATGGGCAGCAGCGGCGATAAAAAAATTACTGCGTGGGATTTATCACAATCGCTTTCAACAATTCCATACGAAATTTGCTGCGCGGTATCTGCTAGAGTTCCAAGGAAATTTATTTATGCAAAATAGCGAAGAATATGTATTACGAGTGCTGCGAAGAACGCAGCTTGGTTTGCAAGATAGTCTTATGCCTTCTCATGCTTTAAAATTAGTAAAACTTGTAGAAAAATTTGAAGCAACTTCTGCGCTTAAAAAAGAAATTCATCTGCTTAAAAGGGTATCAGGATTTCAGAAATGCGCTATCAGTATGGAATGGCTGTATAACCGCGTGCAAAACCCGGTGGAAGAATTTTCGCCGGAACAATTTGAAAGCGATATTCTTATGCTCAATGAAAAAATCTTTGAAGCATTTCTGAATCAGCCGTTTGATCTTCCCGATACCACAGTATCGCAACCCCAATCGTTCGATTTTTCTTCCTCGAGCGAAGTAAATACCGAAAACCCGCCGTCATTAAGTTCGCCGTTTTCAGAACCAAACTGGGGCGGCGCAAATTCCGTAAGCTCTCCGGCATTTACCGAAAATGTTAACGCATCATTCGAGTCGCCGATTGATTCATCTCCCTCGTTGTTTGAATCCTTTGATTCAGCATTGTTAGAGGCAGCGCAGCGTTTAAGCGGATTACTTTCAGAATTTGGATTGAAAATGACGAATGAGCGCCCGATTGCTATGGCAGTAATTCGTATGACGGCAAAAACAGCAAATGAAAATGCGCGCTCAATGAATAACGTGATTGCGCAGGAATTTTTCCAAAACTTAGTAAATCTTGTAAATTATATTGACCAAGAAGGAAAAATTAAAAATGAAGATGTTGCCTCGTTAATGCTTGATATTGGAGATAGATTGCGAAATACAATTGATTCGCCGGTTTCCGGAATAACATTTCTAAAAAAAATTACAGAATACATTTCTAATCCTAAAGAATTATTAAAGAAAAAATAAGAATGGAACAAAAACCAATATATGCAGTAATTATGGCGGGCGGAGTCGGCTCGCGTTTCTGGCCCCGAAGCAGAGAAAAAAATCCTAAACAGCTTTTGGAAATAGTCGGCGAAGGGTCAATGATTCAACATACCGTTCGCAGAATAAAACCGCTTGTAGAAGAAAAAAATATTTTTGTTGTAACAAATAAATTGCAGAAAAATGCAATTGTAAAGCAGCTTCCGAATATTCCTGTTGAAAATATAATTGTTGAACCGGTAGGAAGAAACACCGCGCCGTGTATCGGACTTGCCGCGCTTTTTATAGAACGGCTTGATCCAAAGGGAACGATGATTGTTCTTCCCGCCGATCATATTATTGCCAACGAAGAAGAATTTCTTCGCGTGTTAAACGTAAGCAGCACGGTTGCACAGATTACCTCGGCTCTTGTTACAATTGGAATTCAACCGACTCATCCTGAAACGGGGTACGGTTACATTCAAGTAAAAGATAAAGCGGAAGAAACTGCTTCCGTAAATATTGCCGGCGTGTATGAAGTAAAAACATTTGCTGAAAAGCCGAATTATGCAACCGCAATTAAATTTCTTGAAAGCGGAGATTTTTATTGGAACAGCGGAATGTTTATTTGGCGCGCCGATGTAATTCTTTCAGAAATTCAAAAAAATCTTCCTGAACTTTTTACACAATTAATGAATTTGCAAGATTCAATCGGAACGCCGTTGTTTGACCACAATCTTGAACAGACATACGGCGAAGTGCGCGGAATTTCTATTGATTACGGCGTAATGGAAAAAGCAAGCCGCGTGTATGTTGTAAAAGGAGATTTCGGATGGAATGATCTCGGTTCGTGGGACGAAGTAAACCGTATTTCTCCGAAAGATGAAACCGGAAATTATTTGAACGGTAAAATATTGCAAGTTAATTCAAAAAATTCTTATGTTCACACAGCGGACAAACTTGTTGCGCTTGTGGGCGTAGAAGATTTAATTGTAATTAACACGCCGGATGCATTATTAATTTGCAAAAAGGGCGTATCGCAGGACGTTAAAGAGATTGTTGATTCGCTCCGCAGAAAACAAATGAACGAATATTTATAGTGCTGCGATGAAAAGAATAATTGTTCACTGTAGTTTATATTGTGCTGCAATTATTCTTCTTGCAGGATGCGCCGCATCGCCGCGGTTTACAAAAGAGAATTCTGTTGAACCAAAAATTCGTTCTGAAAAAAACATTTCTTCGGAAAACAGGAAAAAGCCCTCTGTGGTTGAAGGAATTGCATCATTTTACAGCGGAGATTTTCACGGAAAGAAAACGGCAAACGGAGAATTATTTGACATGCGCGCTAAAACAGCGGCGCATCGCTCTTTGCCGTTCGGTACAAAAGTTCGCGTAACAAATTTAGATAACAATAAATTTGTGATTGTTCGTATTAACGACCGCGGTCCATTTAAATTAGAACGTATTATAGATTTATCGCTGGGCGCCGCGGAAGAATTGGATATGGTAAAAAACGGAACAGCCCGCGTGCGATTAGAAGTTCTTGAATGGGGCGAGGAGACTCAAT
>CAYXEE010000088.1:0-8539 GCA_964463935.1 uncultured Chitinophagaceae bacterium
GGTTTGTTATAGCGCTGCTCGGAGAATCGCTTCGATTTTGGGGCGTTTCAATTTGCGGAAGCGAAACGCGCACCACCGGAAATGTGGGCGCAACGAATTTAGTTACGGACGGACCGTTTGGTTATGTTCGTAATCCGTTGTATGTAGGAAATATTTTAATGTACGTCGGAATTGGAATTATGTCGAATGCGCTGATGCCGTGGCTTCAAATTGTTACATTGTTATATTTTGTGCTGCAATATCAATTGATTGTTTCGCGTGAAGAGGAATATTTGCAAAAAGCATTTGGCGGAGAATATGAAACCTATGTAAAAAATGTTCCAAGATTTTTTCCTCGATTAACAAAATATGCGGGCGAGCATTCTTTTCATAGAACGGCGGATTTTAAGCGCGGCTTGCATTCTGAAATGAGAACGCTGCAAGCCTTTGCGGTAATTGTAGCGGCAATTCTTGTCCGCTATTGCATTGGATAACGAAAATGATTCAACGAGTAATGATAATTGCGGGAGAAGCTTCGGGAGATTTACACGGAGCGGGCGTTGTGCGCGAACTGAAACGCAAAAATCCGGCAATTGATATTTTTGGAATCGGCGGCGACAAGATGCAGGCGGAGGGAATGGCGTTAGCGTATCATGTTCGCGAAACATCGTTTATGGGATTTGTTGAGGTGCTTAAGCATCTTCCGCTTATTCGTTCAATTGAAAAGAGATTGACTCAGCTTCTTCGGTTAAAAAAGCCCGATGTCGTTTTATTGATTGATTATCCCGGTTTCAATTTGCGCTTTGCGCGCATTGTTAAAAAATTCGGGATTAAGGTTGCTTACTACATTAGCCCGCAAGTGTGGGCTTGGAAAAAAGGGCGCATAAAAAAAATGCGCGGCACAATTGATACAATGCTATGCGTGTTTCCATTTGAAGCTGCAATGTATGAAAAAGAAAAAATTCCGGCACAGTTCGTCGGACATCCGCTTGTTGAGGAAGTCGGCGATACAATGACTAAAGAGAATTTTTGCAAAAAATTTTCTTTTGATTCTGCAAAACAAATTGTAGGAATAATTCCCGGAAGCAGAAAACAGGAAATTGAAAATTTATTTTCGGTTATGGTGCGTTCGGCAATGGCATTGCACGGCGAAAATGAAATTGTTGCGGCAGTTGCTCCGAATCTGCCGCTGGAATTATATCGGCGGCATCTTCCGCCGAATGCGCGCGTTACTTTTGTACAACAAGCAACGCACGAAGTAATGAAATATTCCGCCATTGCTTTTGTTACATCGGGAACGGCGACGCTTGAAACAGCAATACTCGGAACGCCGATGCTTGTATTATATAGAACTTCATTTGTAACATATTGGATTGCTCGTTTAGTGGTAAAAATTCCGTACATCAGTTTAGTAAACATTGTTGCAGGCAAAAAAATTGTACCGGAACTAATTCAACATGATGTTACAGTTTCAAAAATTGTAAGCGCTGCGAATGAGATTTTGAATTCGTCGAAGCGTTATTCCGAAATGAAAGCCGAATTAGAGACAGTTCGTTCTAAACTTGGAATGTTTAACGCGTCGCGCAATGTAGCCGATGCAATTTTTGCGCTTGAATGAAACACGCTTTGTACGTTTTTGTTATTAGAACATTGCTGTGGCGAATTGTACTGCTGTTATGCAAAACGCTGAACATTAAATTTTACAATCAACAGGCAATTGAAAAATTGCGAAACAACAATGAAAAATATGTTGTAGCATTTTGGCATGGTTCAATGATTGTCGGCTGGTTCATTCACCGTCCGAAAAAGAAAGAGAAAATTTCTGCGCTTGTTAGCCAAAGTAAAGATGGAGAGTATCTTTCGACAATGCTTGCACAGTGGGGATTGACGATGATACGCGGTTCAAGCCACATTGGCGGAAAAGAAGCAATGCAGTTAATGAATGATGCGATTGTAAGCGGAAGTTCGCTTGCAATTACGCCGGATGGTCCGACAGGACCGCGGCATAGAATGAAAATGGGAGCCGTGCGGTTAGCGCAAAAAACAAATACTCCATTATTGCTGTGCGGAATTGCAATGGCTGAAAAAAAACAATTGCGCAGCTGGGATAAATTTGAAATTCCAAAACCATTTACAAAAATTGCGGTCTGTTACAGCAATCCGATTACTGTGCCGCCGGAATTACAAGGGGAATCGTTGAATCTATTTCTTTTAGAAACGGAGAAACAGATGATTGAATTAAACGAATCGGCAGAGAGAAATTTGTGAAACCGCATTTGGCATTGCTGCCGCTTTCGTGGATTTACGGCGCAGTAATTTGGGTCCGGAATTTGTTCTTTGATATTGGAATTTTGAAACAGCAAAAAGTACCTGCTCCGGTTATTTCCATTGGTAATATTACTGCCGGCGGCACAGGGAAAACACCGATAATAGAAAATATTACAGAATTATTTTTACTCCATGGAATTATTCCTGCAATAATAACGCGAGGATATGGAAGAAAATCTAAAGGATGTATTGTTGTAAGCGATGGGAAAAGAATTTGCAACGATGTTACTCTTGCGGGAGACGAACCGATGATAGCGTTGAAATATCCTCAAGCGATTGTTATAGCGGATGAAAATCGGGTGCGCGGCGCGAAAACAGCAATTGAAAAATTTAATGCAAACGTTATTCTGTTGGATGATGGGTTTCAGCACCGATATTTACAGCGGGATGTGAATATAGTTCTGCTTAATGCAAACGATGACATTGAAAAATCGAAAATGCTTCCTGCGGGATACAGAAGGGAACCGCCGGCAAGTCTGCAAAGAGCAACGCAGATTGTTTTAACAAAATGCGCTGCGGAAAAAAAATATTCTGAACAATTAGCGGGAAAAAAAGTATTTCATAGTTTTTTTCAATTCTACGAATTGAAACATTTTTTTTCAGATGAAAAAATTTCCTACGAAGATATTCAGAATAAAAATGTTTTTTTATTTTGCGGAATCGGCGAACCAAAAAGTTTTGAAAATTCGTTAAAAGAACTCGGCGTGCATATTCTTGGAATGAAAATTTTTGCGGATCATCAAGAATATACAAATGATATTGTGTTGGATGTTCTTGAGGAATTTAAGAATTCCGGCGCAAATTTTTTGATTACAACTGAAAAAGATGCGGTAAAATTGAAACAGTGTTCAATTGAGGAAAAAATTCCTTTGTTAGCGTTGAGTATGAAAGCAGTAATTCGGCAGAATGAAGAATGGAAAACATTGATGCTGGGCGCTGTAAGAAAATGAAAATTGGAGTAACCGATACCGGAAGCGGCGATAAGCAATTAAATTATGAGCGCTGGTTGAATCGACTTGCGCCCGATGCGGAATTGATTTTGCTTTCCTATTCTCAAAAAAATGCAAACGATGTTCTACAGTGCGATGGATTACTCTTAACAGGCGGCGTAGATGTTGATCCGAAATTTTCATTAGCTGAGCCGGTTACTTTGGCGCGCACAGCAGATAGAAAACGGGATGAGTTTGAATTCAGCGTTATAGAATATGCGTTGAAAAAAGAGATTCCAATTCTTGGAATCTGCCGCGGATTACAAGTAATGAATGTTTTTTTGGGCGGCACGCTTATTGCAGATTTGCAAAGCGAAGGATTTCAGCAGCATGATGCAAGAGAAGATCAGCAGGATATTCGTCATTCTGTTGCGGTTGTGAAAGATTCAATGCTTCATACAATAATAGGAAGCGAGCGCGGAGAGATAAATTCTCATCATCACCAAGCGGTTAAAAAAATTGCAGCTGAATTGCGCGCATCAAGTTTTTCTGCTGACGGCGTTGTAGAATCTTTGGAATGGAAACAAAAAGATGGGAAATCGTTTTTATTTTTAGCGCAGTGGCATCCCGAACGAATGAATGACGGCGAAAACCCTTTTGCAGAAACTATTGGAAAAGAATTTGTTCGCACCGTAAAAGATAATACAGTTTAATGTAATTTAATAAAATAACGCTGAGAGAGCGTACACAATAAATAAACGTTAGGGCAAATGCCCGAAAGGGGAAATAGCTATTATGAAACTTTCCGACTATAAATATCCTATTCCGCGCAATTTAATTGCGAAGCATCCGGCAAACCCGCGCGATCATGCGCGCCTGCTTGTTGTGAATAGGAAAGAGGGAACATTGGAAGATCGCCACTTTTACGATCTTGTAGATTACGTCGAAAAGGGAGATTCGTTTGTTGTTAACGATACTAAAGTATTTCAAGCGCGGCTGTACGGGAAAAAAGAAAAAACAAATGCGAAGATAGAAGTTTTTTTACTGCGCCAATTAAATGCTGAAGAAAACATTTGGGACGTTATTGTTGATCCTGCCCGCAAAGTACGTATCGGCAATAAAATTTATTTTGATAATGGAGAATTATGGTGCGAAGTTATTGATAATACAACATCGCGCGGAAGAACGGTGCGGTTTAATTTTACCGGAGATTTTTTTAAAGTAATTGATGAAATCGGATTAACCCCGCTTCCGTACTATATCAAACGCGATCCGACGGCAAAAGATAAAGAAGCATACCAAACAATTTTTGCAAATCATATCGGAGCTGTAGCGGCTCCGACTGCAGGAATTCACTTTACAAAAAATCTTGTAAAGAAAATTGAAAAAAAAGGCGCAAAATTTTCTTCAGTGCTTCTTCATATCGGTCTCGGAACGTTTCGGCAAGTTGAAGTTGAAGATTTAACAAAGCACAAAATGGATTCGGAATATTATGAAGTAAACGAATCAGCGATGCATATTGTTAATAAATCCATTGATACGAAGAAAAAAGTTTTTGTTGTCGGCACGAGCGCGTGCCGCGCATTAGAATCGAGCGTAACTACGGACGGACATTTAAAAGCAAGCAAAGGATGGACGGATAAATTTATTTTTCCGCCGTATGATTTTAAAATTGCAGATAGAATGATTACCAATTTTCACATGCCCGAATCAACGCTGATGATGATGATTTCTGCGTTCATGGGACATGATTTAATGATGAAAGCATATAAACATGCAATTAAGAAAGGATATCGTTTTTACAGTTACGGCGATGCAATGCTGATTCTGTAAAAAGATAAGAGGGCTATGTTCTCGCAAAATTTTTTAATAACGCTTGTCATTAATTTATTACTCATCGGCGGATTTGCTTACCTGCTGACGCGAAAAAAATTACTTTCCTATTTTTCCGGCGGAAGGTGGTGGCTAACCTGGCTTTCTATTGCCATAATTACATTGATGGACGAATTAACATCCATCTTTTATGCGCCAAGCGAAGCATTCCGTATTATAGGCGTTAACGCCATTGCATTTATTGCAGTTACATCAATTCTTATGCGCATACTTTCATCTCGCATGGTTGAGATTGCAGAAATTTTGGAGCATCATGGAATAAAAGGGGGGGGCGTTTATTCGTTTTCATATTTGGTGCTTGGTCCAACAGTTTCGTTTATTGCGGTTGCGTCTATTGTTGTTGATTATGTTTTGACTGCAAGTATTTCTACAGTTTCTGCGGTAGAAAACGGCATGGCATTCTTTCCGCTTTCAGAATTGGGAAAATTTGGTCTGCAATTATTTATTGTGTGGTTTGTAGCAGGATTAAATATTCTTGGAATAAAAGAAAATGCGAAATTTACATTCGGTATTTTTATTGTTGCGGCAATCATTCTTATCAATCTTGTGGCATCGGGAATAATGCACCTGGGACCTGAGAATGTTAAAACCATTGGAACAAGTTTTACGAATGTAGGAAACTTGCTTGATCACCGCAATTGGTTTGAAGGATTTTTTATAATAATCGTCGGGCTTTCAAGTTGTATTCTTGCATATTCAGGAATTGAATCTGTAGTTCAAACGGCAAGTCTTGTAAAATCGTGGCGCGATGTTGGGAAAGCATATATTTTTCTTGCGCTGACTACGGGAATTTTTACGCCAATTATGGCGGCGATTGTTTTATCGTCAAACATTAATTTTGCCGAACATGAAACCGATTTAATTACGCAATTTGCAAAAATGGTCGGCGGAGCGTCTTTTGGATATATCGTTGGTTTTCTAGCCAGCGTATTGTTAATGATGGCGGTGAACACTGCGTACGTTGCATCAAGCGAATTGATGGAGCGCGTTGCACATCGGTATGGATTTCACTGGATAATAAAAACAAACAATCGGCAGTCATTATATCGAATTCATATCGGCAACGCAATTTTTTATACATTTATAATTTGGATTACGGACGGCAATCAAAAAATGCTTGCCGAAATGTACGCATTGGGTTTGCTGGCAAGTTTTACAATTAATATGGGCTGTCTATTGTGGTATCGTTATTTTAAAGGAACAAATGAATCTCGCGCCTATAATACTTCCCGCACAATAACATTAGCGCTGTTCACAATTCTTCTATCGTGTTTTCTTTATCTTGCATACCACAAACCGTATGGAACATTTATGTGGGCTTCCGTTACCGCAATTTTCCTTTTTGTCGGTATTCGTTATGCTACTAAACGCGCGCCGGAACGAAAAGAAATTCAACAGACAGATCAACCGATGAATATGATATTTCATTTGGTAGAATCGGAATCGGAAAATGTTCACGTTTATTTCCGCAGGCCAAATGAACAAGCGCCGAGTATTAATGATTCTTCTTCTGCTTTTGTAAGTTTGTACCATCCGCGCGCCGGAATTCCGCCCAAATCCGCGCTGAATCATTTTCGATTTGCATACAGCGGACAATCAATTTATCAAGGCATAACAGAAATTTTATATGCGCTTGATTATGAATTGCCGCATAAAAAAGTTACCATCCATCTTGGCTGGCCGACTGCATCGTGGCTTGACCGGCTTTCCACCGGCGTTATGATTTTTACGTTAATTCATTTGCCGCGGCAATTTCCCCGTTTTAATTTTGTCGTAGAATACTTCGGCAAAGAAAAAGAACTGAAAGCATAATGTTTGTCAGCGTAATAATACCGGCGGCTGGTTTTGGCGAACGTATGGGAGCTGCAATTGCAAAGCAATTTTTAATGCTTGAAGGGAAACCGATTTTTGTTCGCACATTAGAGAGATTTCAACATTGCGAAGTAGTTAATGAAATAATTGTTGCAACGCAATATTCGTCGTTTGCATTGATAAATGAATTACGCGAAAACTATAATCTTACAAAAGTAAAAAATCCTGTTGAAGGAGGAGAAACGCGGCAAATCTCAATTGCAAATGCTTTAGAGGTAGTTGACCATTTATGCGATATCGTTTCTGTTCATGATGCAGTCCGACCGTTTGTTAAAAATAATGAAATTATTCAATCCATTGAAACCGCAAAGTTTTATGGCGCATCCATTCTCGCTGTTCGCGCTAAAGATACAATAAAACAAGCCGCAACGGATGGAAGAGTAGAAAAAACACTTAATCGTTCTTCGCTCTGGCTGGCGCAAACCCCGCAAACATTTAAAAAAGAAATTTTATTAGAAGCATATTTGCAAGCGAAAAAAGATAAAATTATTGCTACTGATGATTCATTGCTGGTTGAACGAATAGGAATTTCTCCGATTATTGTAGAAGGAAGTTATGAAAATATTAAAATTACAACGCCTGATGATTTGCTCTTGGCGGAATTGTTGTTACAACGGTTTGTTCCTTGAAAAATTTAAAGAATTGTAACACTACTTGCTTTTTAGTTTTGGAATTTTGTATTTTAATCCACAATTAAAAATTATGAGGGCGCAGTAAATTATGATAAACATTGCAATTGTCATTACTCTAAGTTACATCATCGGTTCTATTCCGACAAGTATTATTGCAACAAAACTTGCAAACGCCGGCGATATACGAAAGTTCGGCAGCGGTAACGCTGGCGGCACCAACGTATTGCGAATGCTCGGCTGGAAAATCGGATTGGCAGTTATTTTGTTTGACATGTTTAAGGGCGTAGTAGCAGCATATTATATTCCACATTTTTTTTGGAACCCTCAAACGCTTCCGTTTGAAAATGCTACGCCGTTTCAAGATTTTACGCTATTGCAAATTTTTTGCGGCGTTGCCGGCGTCTTGGGCCACATCTGGACATTGTTTGCAAGATTTAAAGGAGGGAAAGGAGTTGCAACCGGCGCAGGAATGATTCTTGGTCTTGCTCCTGTTGAATTTGCAATTTCTGTAGGAGTTTTTTTTGCAGTATTTTTAGTGTGGCGGTATGTTTCACTTGGTTCAATTATAGCCGCTTTTGCTTTTCCGTTTTCAATGGTTGTGCGCGAAAATATATTTGGCGTTGATATTCCCGGTTATCATACATTAGTCTATTTTGCAATGGGAGTTTCTGTCTTAATTGTTTTTACGCACAGAGAAAATGTGAAACGCCTTCTTGCGGGTACAGAAAATAAATTGACAAGTTTTAAAGGCAGTAATAAATCATAATCATTGATGTTACGCAAAACCTTAAAATCAATCGTCATTCCCGCACGTTTTAAGCGGGAATCTATATAATGGATGCCCGACTAAAGCATTTTCCGAAGGAATCTCCCAAAGGGATCCCTTCGGGACCTTCGGGACGGGCA
>CAYXEE010000089.1:0-8353 GCA_964463935.1 uncultured Chitinophagaceae bacterium
TAAGGTACAATAGCTAAATGTACTTCTTTAAAATATTTTTTCGCTGAGTAGTTACGTTTAAAATTAAATAACAATATTCTAAATACTATTTATGGAGGGAATTGTGAAATCGAAAAATACTATTTTGTTTCTTTGGGCAATAGTTCAACTCTCTTTTTCTCAAAGTTTTTATTGGCAAAATCCGCTTCCGCAAGCAAACACTCTTTTGCAAATGCATTTTTTTGACGCGTTGAACGGTGTAGCAATAGGCGCTGGAAGCACGTATTTAAAAACTACCGATGGGGGTAAATTATGGAATTCATCCAAGATACAGGCGGCTTCTTCTGTCGGAGATTTTCGCTCGCTTTTCTTTCTTGATGCTAAGAACGGCTGGATTGTAGGATCAACTGTTTCCGGTTTTCTTACTCCTATTGTATTGAATACAACCGACGGCGGCGAAACATGGACATCTAAAAATAATGGTGCGCCGGCAAAATTATGGGGAGTATATTTCCGAAATACTGCTACGGGTTGGATAGTTGGCGAAGATGGAAAAATCTTTAAAACAACAAATGGTGGAACAAATTGGAATGCACAAACAAGTGGAACTACAAATGCATTGTATAGAGTTTATTTTTTTGATGATTCTACCGGTTATGTATTCGGAGATTTAGGTCAGGTAAGAAAAACAACGAACGGTGGAACAACGTGGAATTTTGTAACAAATCCAATGAGCAAAATACTTGGCGTTCAATTTCTTGACAAAGATACGGGGTATATTGTAGGTACTAGCGCAAAAATTGCAAAAACAACGGATGGCGGCGCAACGTGGAATACGCAGACAATCAGTTCTTCTAATGATGTTACAGCAATATATTTTATAGATTTTGTAAATGGGTGGGCTGCGAGAAACGATGGAAGAATATTTAAAACAACAAATAACGGCGCTTCGTGGTCAAGTCTTGGTTACATAAACGGAGGAAGCAGTTCAACATTTCAAATTAATTCACTAAAATTTTTCGATGTAAATAATGGAATTGCTGCGGGAAATGCCGGGACAATGTACACAACAACCAATGGCGGCGCTAATTGGACCCCGATTGGCGGAGGAATTCGTACAGATTTTGATGGCGTATATTTTCTAAATAAAAATACCGGTTTTGTTGTTGGCAGCACCAATGCCGGTTCTTACATCGGAAAAACTACAACGGGAGGGAAAACATGGAATTTTCAAAGTACAACATCCGGCAAACCAAGAGTAATTACATTTGTTAATCAAAATTACGGATGGTATGCGGGGGATAATGGTGTAGTGTATAAGACGACTAACGGCGGTTCAACATGGTCAGTTCAATCAGCGAATTTTTCGCTGAAAATTTATTCACTATCGTTTTCCGATACAACAAACGGCTGGATGTGCGGCGATAATGCTGCCGCTGTAAAGACTACGAACGGCGGAACAGACTGGATAAGTCAAACATTTACCGCAAGTTCTGTTGTAATGTTAAGTTCTGCCGCTGTAGTGCGAGCAACTAATTCCATTGTATATAGAAGCACAAATAATGGAGTAACCTGGGATTCAACAAACGGAAGGGGAACCAAATTTAGTTTTATTGATTCAACCAATGGTTGGATTTTGAACGGCAGCAAAATAATGATTACAACAGATGGAGGAAAAAACTGGACGGAAAAACTGCTGCCGACAACATTCGCAATCCCAAATGCAATAGCGTTTGTTTCGAAAATGCGCGGATGGATTGTTGGAACGAATGGTCTTGTATTAGCTACAACCGATGGTGGAAATTCGTGGGAACAAAAATACGTTGGCACGGGAACAGATATAAAATCTCTTCATGCTGTTGATACAGCAAACGTTTGGCTGGTTGGAACGGCGGGGACAATTCTTGGTCCTACAAACGGCAGTATCACGGCTGTAAATACTTTGAACGAAAAAGTTATGCCTGCTGCTTTTTTGCTTTCACAAAATTATCCTAATCCGTTTAACCCGACAACGACAATACGGTTTACAGTACCGGAAAACCTAACAGGTTTTAAAAACCTGTTAGGTTTGCACGTTACATTAAAAGTTTACGATGTTCTTGGAAAAGAAGTAACAACATTAGTGAATGAAAATCTTTCTTCGGGAAATTATTCCGTTGAATTTGACGCATCGAAATTAGGAAGCGGAGTGTATTTTTACAAACTACAAAGTGGAAATTATGTTGAAACAAAACGAATGTTGCTTTTGAAATAAACTCTTTTTCTGGGGAGGAAAAGAGTACGAAGAAACCGCCGCGAGCGCAATATGCTTAAAGCGGTTTTTATTTTTTGTTTCACAAAATAATTTATCAACGCTCAAGACAAACTGTAATAAATAAAAAAGCGCGAATCACTCCGCGCTGTTATAGAAATATCTCTTTGGAATAAAAAAGACCTGTCAGGTTTTTAAAACCTGACAGGTCTAAAATTTTATCAATAATTCACTCCGCCTTGCCGCTCTGTCGCTTTTTTATCCCACTCCGGCAATTTTGTTTTTTTGAATTCCGCTTTTTCTTCATTCAATTTTTTCATATCAAGACCGATAAATGCCTGCGCTTTTGCTTTTGTTGAAAGATCGGGGAACGGCACAACCGGCGATGCTTTGTGTTTTATTAAAACTTGTGCAATAAACCTTCTTGCTTCTTCCGCTTTTTGAATAGAAGTTCCAAGAACGCGCGCTGCTTCGAGCGGCGAATGGAATCCAACTCCATTTGCCGATGAAACCCAATCCCATCTCCACTGCGCGTGGCGAATCATTGTTAATGCAGGAACAAGTTCAACAGAATCTGCGCCGGCTTTGTATGCTGCAGCCGCTTCCACATGTGCGGCAACCAACGATTTTTCGGCAAGCAGTTTCAATTCAGTAATTTTATCTTGTCTGTCGTTCACATTTTTTATTAACGTTTGTTCGCTTTCGCGATGACACACTTGACACGAGCCGGCAATATTTTCTAACGGCGAACCGATTTTATGATTTGTGAATTTCACGCCCCCTTCATTTTTGTACGGCATGTGGCAGTCGGCGCATGATACTCCGCGTTCTGCGTGAATTCCCGTTCGGAATAATTCATAATCGGGATGTTGAGATTTTAATATCGGAGCTTTGGAAAGTTTATGAACAAAATCAGTATGCTTTACAGAATCGTAATACGCTTCCATTTGGTCGGCGGAAAATCCTTTATCCCACGGAAACGTTAAATATTTTTCTGTCTTTCCTTTGAAATAATATTCCACATGGCATTGCGCGCAGACAAGCGAACGCATTTCCTGCCGGGTTGCTTTATTAATATCTTTTCCTTGACGCTGCCACGCTTCTGCCAGCGCAGGTCGTGTAATACGAAGATTCATTGTTTTCGAATCGTGGCAGTCTTGGCAGCCGATGTTATTCACTGCTTCATGACCGAGCGAATCCCATTTTGCTTTGTAAAAATTTGCGGGTCCCATTTTATCCATTAAACGGGGAGTATCGGAACTTTTACAGCTCCAGCATGTTGCGGGCTGAGGGATGCCGGTGCGAAGCGTATTGCGAACATCTTTTATTGCGTAATAATGTCCGCGCCCTTGGTTGTAATCGCGGGAAAATGGGTTGCCGGCAAAGAGTACAATATTCAACGGATTTTCTTCCAGCAAATCGCGTTTTTCGCTCCCGCCGTATTTGCTTAAATAATTTGTATCGAGCGTGCTTTTATATGTTTCATATTCTCGGGGAAAATTTTCTCCCCATACTTCATTGCGCGGTTCCCATTCTGCAATCGGTTTAACCATTTGGTATTGCATTACCGCTTCGCCGCGCCGCTCCATTATGGATGCGCCGAGCATTCCAACAAGAAACACTGCAACAATTGTTGCGCCGAATAACACCCACGCAAGCCATGGTTTTTTTTCTATAAGGTCGACAAGTTTCATAGTTTTCTCCTTTTTATTTTTTTGATTGTTCAGGTTCTAAATATTTTTTCATCCAGTCCGGCGTAACAGAACTTGGAATTGGAACGCGCGCATACGGAACAGAAGCAAGCGAATTAACTCTTCCATGCGGCGTTTCGCGGTGGCATTCCCAGCATAATTTTCCTCCGCCGTGATTTCTTAAATCTAACGAAACAAATTTTTCTTTTACGTTTTGCGTTTGATGCGTATGACAGCGAATACAATTTTCCTGTACAACCGCCATTCCTGCATCGTGAATGCGAATAACCTGCGGCTCCATTTTAAAAGTGAACATAAACGAATGCCGCGCTCCATCCAGCGCTTTAAAAGCATATTTTCGTATCGGATTGTCGTGCGGAACGTGGCAGTCGTTGCACACAGCGACGCGCGCGTGGCTGCCTCGTTCCCACGTTGCATGCTGCGGCGCCATTACGTGGCAGTTCATACACGCTTTCGGATCATCGGAAAGATATGATGTTGCATTGCCAACGTGAAACGCAACCGCGCCCAATCCGATAAGCGCGCCGCAGGAAATGAATACCGCAACGCGCCACTTTTTTGGCGGTCGAAAGAATGCTCGAATTTTTTGAATTATTGTTTTCATAATTTTTTATTTGAAAAAGTATTTGCCAAGTCTTCACTTGTCAGCCCACGGCGGAAGACTTGGCAAAAGTGTTTATTTTAGAAATTTACTTGTGTTGTAAAATAAGACCAAACGCCGACATCGCTGCTTGCAAAAATATTTCTCATAACAGAATTTGGATTGAATGCTGCAACGCCGCATTCAAAAACAACAGATTTATTGTACTTGTAATTGGCTACAATATCAAGCTCTTGACCAAGATCTTTTTTATCTAAAGGTGCGGCAGCAGTTAATTTTTCCATTGTAGTAAAGTTATGCGCCGTTACTTGCACTTTTAAAGCTTCTGTTACATTTAAATTTGCGCGAAGATATAAATCCATTAACCCGCGATTTTTTGTTTGTGCTGGAAATCCAATGAAATAATCCATGAATCCGAAAAATTTATGTCCGGTTGCATAATTTGCAGTGAAGGTGTTGAATTCTTTTCCTGTCGGCGATGTTCCTGAAATTATATCTGCATTAGCGCTAATCATTGAAAGCATTGAACCTTGCATTGAGTATCCGAGCATCACTGCCGCAGTGTACGCAGAAACATCCATTCCTTTATTTGAACCGAGCTGATATGCGGCTTCAACATCATAAACGATTGCTTCCATTTTTCCTTTTACTAATCCGCCGATAGTTGTAAAACCATAATCAATGGTATCTTTACCGACATAATTTTGGCTTCTTTCATGAATAGCATAAACATCGAAAGGAAAACCATCAATAAATTTTACTGTCGAATAAATTCCATATAATGAAATTCCATTATCGTAAGCGTATGCTGTGCCGGCCGTATTCACAGATGCAGGAGCAGAATTATTGTCTTTCACATTCATTGCAAACAGATCAACATTCATTTTTTCGCACGCATGTTTCAGCAGTAATCCATCAAACGCGCGGCCAACATTCTGCCAGCCAAGTCCGCCGATGATTCGCTCGTTTCCGTATGCAAGCGTCATTCGTCCCAATTTTAAAGAAAGATTACGATCTAAAAGAGAATCAATTTTGACGTATCCTTCATACATATCCAAATTTGCGCTGTTTGAAATTGTTGAAGCTTCCTGACCAAACGTGCGCGAATCTTGCATTGTTATTTTTACCGTTATTTTCTCGAACGGATTTATTTCTGCACCGAGACGAATGCGCGACAGTGTGTACGTGTTCATAGGAGTTTTTAACTTGAAATCTCTTCCATCAACTTCGCTTCGAAATCGTGCTTCGCCGCTCCATTTTACCGGAAGTTCTTGCGCGGAAAGCATTGTTACAAGAACAAGAAATAATGCGATTATTTTTTTCATATTTTCTCCTTTAAAGTTTATGTGTGTTTGATTTATATAGAGATAATTTATTTTAAATAATGCTATCTCATTTGTATAACTAACTGAAGTTACGCAGATGGTCATGCTGAGCCTGCCTGCCAAAGTGTTTGGCACGCAGGCAGGCATCCTTCAAAAAACAAAGGATTTGCTCAGGATGACCTTAATTTTTTGTGCCGAGTCGAAGCATTTTTTTATTTTGCGTAACTTCGGTAACTAATCTTTTGGTCCATATTCCGGAACCGAGCCGCGATTGTGCTGATATACCGGCGAATCCAAATTTTGAAATCTAAATAAATATTCTTCTTTTGAAATCAAATTGTGCCAATGCGATGTCAACATTCCTAAACCGGTTATTGCAACAAAAACTCCGACAACAAGAACTCCCATAATCCAATTCGGAACGGAGGCAGAATTTTTCTTTGTGCGAAGAACAAGCGTTTCTTTTACCGGACATTCTTCAACGCAACGTAAACAACCGGTACATTCATCGCTCCACACGGAATTTACTTTATGAACATTAATATTTGAAGGACAGACTTTTGTGCAAAGCTCGCAGTCAACGCACGATTCTTTGACTCGCGTAATGCGAAATGGAGAAAGCAAACTTGTAATTCCCAGCAGCGCGCCGTACGGACATAAATATCTGCACCAAAAATTTTTGATAACAACTGAAAAGATCATTAAAATAATAATTGTCCAAAGCGAAAATTGAGAAATTTCTGCAAAGAAAAGATACATTTTTATATCTGCAACTTTGTTGTATGGACTGTAAATGAATTGCTCAAGCTCGTACAAACTCATCATCCAAATTGAGTAGGCAAAGAAAAAGAGAAGGAGATATTTTAAACTTCGCAGCGGATAGTCGAGCCAGCGCCATACGGTAATATTTTTCTTAAAAATTTTTTCTCCCAGCATCCAGAGCGATTCGCTTAATGTTCCGACAGGACACAACCAGCTGCAGAAAGATTTTTTTAAAACGAGACTTACAGTAATAATAGAAATCAGAATTATTGTTCCCGCAGGATGAATTGTGTTGAGCGCGCCGGTTTCAAACCAATGCTTTATTCCCATCAACGCGCTTATGGGAAGAAAACCTTCAACGCCGGGGGGGCGCTGATAAAATGTTTCAGTTCCGCCGGAGATTCCCCACTTCATAAAAAGATAAAATTCAAATCCAATCCACACGCACAACAGCGCAAATGCGGCTTGAACTGCAGAACGAAAAAACTGCGAATCATTTTTCAGCCGGTCATAAAATTGCAGATGAAGCGGAAACGAAGAATCTGTTTTGTATTTTTTTCTTCTCTGTTCTTTCGGAATTTTTTTTACCGAAGGAATCTGTTTGCTTTCTCCGTTACGCAGCTGCGCAAGTTGAAGTATTGATAGTGTTTCGTTATCCATTGTTATCAGCGGCGCTGCGCTTAATTATTCAAATATCCCTTTTTGTGCAGATTTTTTGTTAATTCATAAATGCTTTTTGTTGTAAGCGTAAGGCGCAATTGTTCGCGCATTTTTTTCCAGTCGCTGTGCATTGGACACGGAGCGTTCTCGCCGCAATCTTTAAAACCGAGGAAGCATGATGAGAGGGCTTCCGCTCCGTCAATAGAATCAACAATATCGTACAACTTCATTTTATCGGCGCTTTTGGCTAGACCAAATCCGCCGGAAACGCCTTTTACGGAACGAAGGATTTTTTTGCGCGAAAGTTTTTGAAAAATTTTGGCAAGAAATGCGCTGGGAATTTTCAGGCGGCCTGAAATTTCTTTTATTGAAGAAAGTTCGCCGTACGGTTTCTGCGCCAAATACATAACCGATTGTATTGCATATTCACATTCTTTGCTGAAAAAGACACTCATAGTATTCCTCGTTTTTGCGAAAACTGTACGCAATCTGCTTGCCAAAAATTATTGCAGAAAATTGCATAGAATCGGCAACTTCTAAGATTTCTGTTTTCAAGAAAAAGAAAACAAGAGCAATTAGTCTTATTTATGAGAAAATTAAAGGCAGGTCTGCTGCGTAAGACCTGCCTTGGAGGAGTATAGCTGAGGAGAGTTTTGTTAAAACAATCCGATAGCGCGAAACTATCGGTTGTTCATTTGAATCCTGTGAAGGTTTCAAACCTTCACAAGATTGATTACTTACAGAAGTTACGCAAAATGATGTTTAAGGACTCAAAACCTGAATCCCGTCATTCCCGCGAAGGCGGGAATCTATGAATTTGAACTGATTTCAATGTACGGATGCCCGACTAAAGCATTCGGGCATGACGTTTTTCTTGTTTTGCGTAACTTCAGTTACTTACTGAAGTTACGCAGATGGTCATGCTGAGCCTGCCTGCACGAAGCCGATGCTTCGTTTCGGCAAAGGCAGGCGAGGCACGCTTAAGTTTGTAAGGTCATCCTTCTGCCGAAGGTATCTCCCTAAGGGATCCCTTCGGGACCTTCGGGAGGCGCCTGCCTGCCAA
>CAYXEE010000090.1:0-8282 GCA_964463935.1 uncultured Chitinophagaceae bacterium
TTAACAAACTTTGTTGAGTGGCGAATTTATAATTCTTACACAAAACAATTATACTACAACAAAAAATTATCCCTGATAATAAATGAAAAATCAAATTTACGAGTAAATTCAAATGATGAAGAATTGGTAGAATTTTTTAATCATTTACGTCTTGGTGTTCTCCAGGGCGGCAAAGGTAAAATTGACTCAAATCCAATTTATTACAAAAAGACCGAAGAAATTCGTGAAGAATTTTTCCGTCAATTAAAATTGTGGAGAAAGGAACTGCGAAATCATCTTTTTAACAAACATCATTTGCGTTATTCTTCAGATGAGGTTGATTCGCAGACGCAAAAAATTTTAGATCGCCTTATTTTCATCCAGTTTTGTTATCAAAAGAATATTATATCGCAAGATTATCTTGGCGCGGCGCTATGTTCTAAGAAAAAAAGTTATTATGCAGAATTAAAAAATAAGTTTAAGGAGTTGAATGAAAAATTTAATTCTGAATTGTTTGCCCGCGATATTTGCGATAACCAAGAGTTTGATGTTGACGACAATGTGTCCGCCGATATTATCAAAGGCATCAATTCCATTGATTTTTCAAATAAAGATATTAACGCGCATATAATTGGCGAAGTGTATGAAGATTACTTGGGGGAATTGTTAAAAACCACAAAAACGCAATTGCGCGTTGAAGAAACAAAAGAAACCAAAAAAAGAAAAACACAGGGCATTTTCTACACTCCAGTTGAAATTGTTGATTTTATTATTCAACAAACACTCACGCCAAAGTTAAGCGCTTGTAAAAGTGTTAAAGATGTAGAAAAAATAAAAGTAATTGATCCGGCATGCGGGAGCGGTTCGTTTTTAATAAAAGCGTTTGATTATTTTTACAAAACATATAAAAAATTTGAAGAGAGAAAAAAACATACCGGCTCTCTCTTCTTTGAGTTCGAGGTAAGGAAAAAGATATTAACTCAAAATCTGTTTGGTGTAGACCTTGACGAACGTGCGGTTGAAATAGCAAAGTTGAATTTATTTTTAAAGGCTCTAGATGGATTACAAATTTCTGAACTCCCCCATCAGCGCATTTTGCCCAACCTTTCCTTAAATATCCAATGCGGCAATTCCTTAATTTTTGGCAACGATCCTGAAAATGTTAGTTTTAAGTCGGAAGAACAGTTGGATATGTTTGATCATTCTTTTATTGAAAGAGACGACTTAAAAACTCTTGTTGATTTTAAAAATAAATTTTTTGAAGAACACGATTTGTTGCAGCGGGACAAATTGCTGCATAAAATTAAAATAATGGTAGAATCCATTGAACGAGAGTATAATAAATCGCTTGAACAATATTTTCCAGAGTTGGAATCCGTTAAACCATTTAACAACCACATTCGATTTTGCGAAGTTTTTGAAAACGGCGGTTTTGACTGTGTTATCGGAAATCCGCCATGGAGCGCAAAAATTAACAATTCGTTAAACAAATTTATTTCTGCACGATATAACTTAGAAGCGAAAAACTTAAACATATTTGCTCCGTTTCTTTTGCTTTCGTTGAAACTTATTAAAAACAATGGAAGCATAGGAATGTTGATTCCGAAGGTATTTATAAAAAATTCTTCATACAAAACGATTAGAGAAAATATTATCAACAATTATTCGCTTACAAGCATTGTTGATTTTGGAAAATTTCCGCTAGTAGCATCGGATTGCGTTGCGCCGGTAATTTCAAAAGTTAACAAGAGAAAAACCGAATTGGTACATTATCAAAAAGATGCTGTTAGGCGGACAAGCGTAAATCAAAAAATATTTTCCCAAAATCCCATTTTTGCTATTTCATTTACCATTGACGATGAAAAAGTCAATTTGTTGAAAAAAATAAAACAAAACGCTGTTCACCTTTCTTCTGTTGCAGAAATTAAACGCGGAATAGAGTTAGGACAAAAAGCGGAAATTGTAAAATGCGTTCATTGCGGAGTTTGGAACGAAGCTGGCGAAAAATACTATAATGAAAAAACAAAGAAAAAGTGTAAAACCTGCAACACCAGGCTTATAGTAGAAAAAACGTCAAGCATAAGCAGTGAAATAAAATCAGCAAAATATTCTTTGCCGTGTGTTTCTGGAAAACAAATAGATTATTTTAGCATTAATAATTGCTACTATATTTTGGATAATTTGCACGGCATTGATTACAAAAAAGAAATATTCAAAGGAGATAGAATCTACCTGCAAAGAATTGCAACGCATCCGGTGGGTGTATTTGTAAGCGGAAAGCAATCCTTTTTTGCATTCAACACGGTTTATTCGATATACAATTGCGTTATAGATGCACGATTTTTATTAGGCGTATTAAATTCAAATTTGATGAGATTTTATTATGACAATGTTTACAATCTTGGAATGAATTTAACTACTCAGGTTACTATTGAGTACTTGAAAGACTTGCCCATTATTAATATTGATTTGAAAAATAAAGATGCAAAAGAATTGTATGAAAAAATTATTAACGATGTAACGGAAATTCAAACTCTGCGTGCAAACGCCAACCCTAACAAAGTAAAAGTTGAAGCATTAAAAAACAACATCAATAAAAATGTTGAAAAACTGTATGACGTAAGAATTACAGAAATTTGATTTTAAAAAACACTTAGGAGATAATGTATGTCCATAACGCCCAGCGATAAAGAAGAAGAATATTTTGCAAAGCAGGAATTTGACCGCAGAAGAAAAGCGGAAGAAGAACGCGCGGCGCAGTTAGCCGCCGAAGAAAAAAAGCGTTTGCAGGAACTTCACTATATGTGCTGCCCAAAATGTGGAATGCAGCTTGCAGAGATAAATTTTAACGGCGTAATGGTAGATAAATGCACAAATTGCGGCGGCGTATGGCTCGATGCGGGCGAATTAGAACGGGTGGCCAAATTAGAGCAAGGGAAACTTTCCCGCTGGTTTAATGTTCTTAAGTAACTGAAGTTACGCAAAATAAAAAAATGCTTCGACTCGGCACAAAAAATTAAGGTCATCCTGAGCAAATCCTTTGTTTTTTGAAGGATGCGCCGAAGGATGACCTTACAAACTTAAGCGTGCCTCGCTCAGCATGACCATCTGCGTAACTTCAGTAAGTAAAGAAAATATAGGGCGCCTCTAAAAACATCTCTCGCAAAGTCCCGGAGGCGCAAATTATTGTTTAAAAATTATTTTTTTGCGGCTTGGCGTCTCTGCGAGAAAATTTATTTATGGGTTTTTCGAGATGCCCTATATTTAGATACATATAGACATCAATTACATTGTCGATATTATGCAAATTTCTATAACAGACGGAAGCAATTATTTTCGCGGGTTACTTTTGCTTATCCGCAAAGATAGAAGAATTGCTCTTCCTGAAATCGAACACATGCGCGGTATTGGAAAATCGCTCGGATTTGAAAAGGGATTTATTGAAACGTGCATTCAAGAAATTTTGGAAAATCAATTTGTAGCCGATTCGCCGCCGCAATTTTCTTCATCCGGTTTAGCGATAATGTTTATCCGCGATGGATTAACCCTTGCTTCGTCCGATATGGAAATACATCCTGCGGAAGAGGAATGGCTGAAAGCGGTTGCAGATAAAAACGGAATTGACGAACATTGGTTTTTTGGAGAGAAACAACGCATCGTTTACAGTTCGAAAGAAGTAAAAACTCTTGAAGTAGAACAGTTAACAATGTTGTAATCTATTGCTGAATTACTTTCACAACGCCATCATTTTCCACTTTCATAATTTCAACAGAAGATTGCCTGCCGTTTTTTGCAAATGCTTTTTGCATTGCTTCGCCGATTTCAATTTCGTTGTTTACGGCAAACGAAAAAAGCGTTGGTCCCGCGCCGCTGATATTGAACGAAAGCGCGCCGGCAGATAACGCTGCATTTTTCACATCATCAAATCCCGGAATTAGCGCCGCGCGGTATTGTTCGTGCAGTTTTTCTGCGGTTGCGTATCGAAGAGCTTCAAAATCTCCACAGATGAGCGCGGCAACAAGAGACGAAGCGTTCTCGATATTTGTTACGGCATCTTTAAGTGAAACTTGCTGCGGAAGAATTTTTCTCGCTTGTTTTGTATGGACTTGAAAATGCGGCGAGCAGGCAACAATGGAAAGCGATTGATTGATTTTCACACTTCTACAATATGCGTTTTGTTTTTCATCAAAACAATTGATTGTTAATCCTCCGTAAAGCGCGGCGGAGACATTATCGGGATGTCCTTCTATTGAAACGGCAATGTTCATCATTTCGTCGCGGGAAAGATTTGCTTTCAATAATTCGTTTGCAAGAAAAACTCCGCCGGCAATTGCCGCGCCGCTTCCGCCCAATCCGCCGTACGCAGGAATTTCATTGTTAATATGAAGATGAAACGCGGGAAGTTCCTTTCCGATTTTTTGCGCGGATATTTTCATTGCAGAGAAAACAAGATTTGTTTCATCTGTTGCAATGTGCCCTTTTCCGTTTCCTTCAACTGTAATAAATGTATTAGCGTTGTCTTTCTGAGGAAGCGAAGCGACCGAAGAATCCATTACCGTATTCTTCGCCGCGCCTTCGGCTTCGCTCAGAATGACAGAAAGATACAGATAACGATTCAACGCAAGACCGAGCGTATCAAAACCGGGACCAAGATTAGATGTTGAACAAGGAATTTTTATTTTCATAAGAGCATTTACCACAAAGCCGCTAAGACACAAATAATTATAAATAAAATTTTACTGCATCAATATTTGCTTCAATATCGTGCGGCGGGTTTGCAAGCGGCGTTGTTCTATTAAAATGATAATCAACAATGCACTGCGGGTCTTTTAAAACATTTCCTGTGAGAATGCCGACAACTGTATCTTTTGGTTTTATTTCTCCGCGTGTCATTAGTTTTTTAATTCCTGCAACAGCGGCGCACGAAGCCGGTTCTGCGCCGATTCCTGCGGCATCTACAATTGCTTTTGCGTCAAGAATTTCTTCGTCCGTTACGTATTCTACAATTCCGTTTGTCCATTTTATTGCGCGCACCGCTTTGGGATAATTAACCGGTTCGCCGATTTTAATTGCGGTTGCAATTGTTTCTGCTTTTTCTTTTTTCAATTCCGAAAAATTATTTTTGTATGCCTTGTAAAACGGACTCGCGCCTTCCGCTTGAATTACCGCAAAGCGCGGCATTCTGTCTATCAATCCGAGTTGGTATGCTTCAAACAACGCTTTGCCGAACGCGCTGGTGTTGCCGAGATTTCCGCCGGGAAAAACAAACCAATCCGGAACCTGCCAGCCGAGCTGCATCATCGTTTCCCACAGTATTGTTTTTTGTCCTTCAAGACGAAATGGATTGATCGAGTTGAGCGGATACGCGGAAAGTTTTTCCTGCGCTTCTTTTATTAAGCGCATACAGTCGTCAAAATCTCCGTTCACAACAAGCGTTTTTGTACCGTACGCAAGAGCTTGCGAAATTTTTCCAACAGCAACGCTTCCTTTGGGAATAAGAACCATTCCGGTTAGTTCCGCTTCCGAAGCGTATGCGGCAAGCGATGCCGAAGTATTTCCCGTAGAGGCGCACGTAACAGCTTTTTGTTTTAAATATTTTGCCATTGTTATTGCAACGGTCATTCCGCGATCTTTGAAAGAGCCGGTCGGATTTTCACCTTCGTGCTTTAGAAAAAATTTTTCCTGTTTCAATCCGAGCCACGATGAAATTTTTTTACTGCGATATAATCGCGTGTTTCCTTCCTGTTTGGAAATGATATAGTCATCGTGAAGCTCAGGCATAACCAATTCTTTAAAATGCCACACGCCGCCGCTCGGCTGTCCGTTAATCAGCGCGCGTTTTTTTGAAAAATATTCTTTAGAAATTTTATACTGTTGTTTAATCGCATCAAAATCGTGAACAACATCTACCAATTCGCCGTTATCGGAAGTAAAGCGAATTTCATCTATCGGATATTCTTTTCCGCTGTGAATGCTTTTTAAGAGCGAGTTCATATTAACATTGTTTATTCATCGGAATTCCATTCACCGTGATTAAATCGTCAAGGCGGATAATAGTTCCGTTTTCAAGTTTTAAAAATTCTGCGCCGTCGCGCGCAAACAAATCTACAATAATTGATTCTGTAGTCTGCTCGGCGTTTTTTATTTTATACACAACAATACAACGCGTTTTGCGTGTCGCAAATGACTCTAAATTGTCATAGAGTGAACACGCAATGCTTTGGTATGGTTTATTGTTTTCAGTCATTTAAAATTATTTGAATCTTTATTTTTAACCGCAAGGGAAAAATTTTATCAGTTACAGATAAAACGCATCGTGAACTGCTTGAACGGTTTTTTTTGCATCGAATTGTTCGACAACAAATGAAATATTTAATTCCGATGAACCTTGCGCAATTGCAATAATGTTTACATCCGCCTTTGCGACTGCGTCAAATGTTTTTCCTGCAATTCCTTTAGAGCCGATCATTCCTTCGCCGACCACGGCAACAATGGAAACCGGTTCTTTTACAAGCACATCATCAATAATTTTTTTTGCAATGTCAATGCTGAATTCATCGCGCAGCGCTTTAACCGCGTTACCGCCGTCTTTTTTCGGAACAATAAAACAAACATTATGCTCGGATGACGCCTGCGAAATCATCATTACATTAACTTTGGCGCGCGCCAGCGCAGAAAAAATGCGCGCGGAAATTCCGGGTACGCCAATCATTCCGTTTCCTTCAATTGCTATAATGGAAAGATTATCAATTGACGTTACAGTTTTTGCCGCGCCTTGTTCGCTGTTTGGCGAAGCGGAGATGAGCGTACCGGGATGTTTCGGATTAAAAGTATTTTTAATTCGAATTGGAATTTTCTTTTCTATTGCCGGCACCATTGTTTTCGGATGAATAACTTTTGCGCCGAAGTACGACATTTCCGCCGCTTCGCGGTATGAAATTTCCGAAAGAACTTGCGCGCCATTCACGTATCGCGGATCGGCAGTCATTACGCCGTCAACGTCCGTCCAAATCCAAATTTCGTCGCTGTGAATTGCCGCGCCGACTATTGAGCCGGAATAATCCGAGCCGCTTCTTCCAATTGTTGTTGTTACGCCGTCTTCCGTGCTGCCGATAAATCCTGTAACAACAGGAACAACATCGTTATCAACCAAAGGAATAAGTTCTATTCCAATTGCGCGATTAGTAATTTCAAAATCTACGGCGGCTTCGCCGTATTTATCGTCTGTGCGCACAAGATTGCGCGAATCAATAAATTTTGATTTGATGCCGTTCTCTTCAAAAATAGCCACGATTTGTCTGCACGAAAGAATTTCGCCGAACGAAGCAATTGCATCAAGCGAGCGGGCGGAAAGTTCGCGCAGCATTGAAACGCCGCTGTATAATTGCGAAAGCTCTTCAAAGGAAGTCATCTGCTCTTGCAAAAGTTTGGAGCGCCGCGCTTCGTCTTTTATCAATGTAAATGCAATGTGGTTATGACGGTCGCGTAGTTGTGCAAGCGCATTTTGAACTTGTTCATATTTTCTATCCACAGCGTTTTGCGCTGTGTCTAAAAGAACATTTGTCAGTCCGCCCATTGCCGAAGCGACAACGACTGGTTTTTTATCGCGAAATGATTTTACAATTGCAACAACTTCTTGCAGTCTGGGAACATCGCCGACGGATGTTCCGCCGAATTTCATGGTAATCATAGGAGCGTATTCTATCAAGTTAAAAAATATTTATAAAGCTTTTCTCGCAAAGACGCAAAGCGGCAAAGAAGTATTTTTCGTTTTCTCAATTTTTTACTGTTCTAAAAATTCCATTTTTTAGTTTATGAAAAACAAAAACAGAAAGTTTATTTTTCTTTGCTTCTCGGCGGCTTTGCGCGAAAAAATAATTTACTTTAAATTAATTCGACCATTAAATTTAATAATATTTATAAAGCTTTTCTCGCAAAGACGCAAAGCGGCAAAGAAGTATTTTTCGTTTTCTCAATTTTTTACTGTTCTAAAAATTCCATTTTTTAGTTTATGACTGAAGTTACGCAAAACAAGAAATTGCCTAAGAAAGTAAGTTCGTCATGCCCGTTCCAAAGGAATCCCTTTGGGAAATGCCCGCCTGAACGACGAAGTCGGGCAGGCTTTAGTCGGGCATCCATTATATACCTGCCCGCCTTTATATTTTATAGTTGGCAGGCGGGGATTCCCGCTAAAAACACGCGGGAATGACGGCAATTTTTTCCAATCTGCGTAACTTTAGTTAATGAATGAAGTTACGCAAACCGTGGAATTTGTAGATTCCACAAGAAATTTTTAGGAATAA
>CAYXEE010000091.1:0-8263 GCA_964463935.1 uncultured Chitinophagaceae bacterium
CATTCTTTATTTTAGGAATAGTCCTCTCCAACCTAATTTACAATGAAAAAATATATTCGCATTATTCTTTTCTTCGTAACAACGTGCGCAATCTATGCTCAAGAAGATGTTACGTTTAATCAATATTCAGAAGATTATTTTCTTTTGGGCATGCGGCAGTATGCTCAGAAAGATTTTCGCGGCGCGCTCAATTCGTTCCAAAACTCGCTGTCTGCATTTCCGCAAAATCACCGTATTACCGCTTCATCCATAATGATTGCAAAAACATATTTTGCTCTAAAATTGTACGACAGCGCAATAACATCTGCAAATTTGTTCGTATCAAATTTTCCTCAAAGCAGGTATCACGAAGACGCGTATTTCACTCGCGCTATGAGCAACTATGCGAAAGAAGATTTTCAAGGCGCAATGAACGATTTATTTCTTGTTCTTTCGGTTGCGCAGCAGCCGCTGAATATCCGTCATTCATTCCGCACAATAGATCATATTGCAATGGAATATCTTTCGCGGAGTGAAATTGAAGTATTCTTTAAAAAAACAACAAACGATTCGCTTCGAAGCGTGTTTGCGTTATGTTTGGCCGAGCGTACATTTGCATTAAAAGAAACCGACAAAACAACGCAATATCTTTCTGCAATAAATCTGAACGTTCTGCCGGAAGGATTTATTCACCGTTACAATAGATTGAAGGCAAGAAACGATAAATCCAACAATGTGAAAATAGCCGTTCTACTTCCGCTGCAAAATAATGCGCGGGAAGAAACCCGCGAGAAACGCATTGCAACGGAAGTATTGGAAGGAATACGCTTTGCTGTTTCGGAATATGAAGCGAATAATCCGTTTCAACGCGTTTCAATTTTATTAGAAGTATTTGATACGGAGCGAAGACCAGAGCGCGTAGAGTTTTTAATTGATTCGCTTGCAAAACAAAAATCCGTAGTTGGAATTATCGGTCCGTTATTCAGCGATGAAACAATGCGCGCCGCCTCTGCCGCGCAAAAAAATGGAATTCCATTATTAACGCCGACCGCTACCGATGAAGGAATTACAGTACATAAAAATTTTGTTTTTCAGGGAAACACTACAACCAGCATAAAAACAAAAGCAATTGCACAATATGCGGCGTTGAAATTAGGATTTAAAACATTTGCAATAATCGGCGCGGACGTTCCTTCGGCAAAAGCTGCGGCAGATACATTTGCTGCGGAAATAAAAAAATATGACGGAACAATTGCTGCAGATTTGCGGTATGCTAAAGAACAAAACGATTTGCGTTCTCTGATGAAATCTCTGCGAAAATCCGCCGCCGATATCGGCGCTGATTATGTACTTTCTTTTGCAGGAAAATTAAATCCAACAGAAACAGCGCGGAAACTAATTTCAATGGGAGCCGCTCCGCGCCTTGTTGATTCGCTGATAGAAAAAAAAGGAACGGCGAGCGCGCGCGCCTTGTTCGGCGATAATGCAAAACAATATACAGATTCGTTGAAACTTCCGTACAAAAAAATTACGGTTCCGGTTGATTCTCTGCAATATATGCTGAATACGATTGATGCGGTGTTTGCTCCAATTTCCAATAAAGCCGAGATCGGCGTAATAGTTTCGCAGTTAACATTGTTTAATATAAAAACAACAGTTCTCGGTTTATCGGATTGGTACGATGCGAATGAATTGGATATGAATAAGCGCTACGCAGACGGAACAATATTCTGTTCTGAAAAATGGATTGATAATGAAAAAGCAATTACGCAGCAAGTAACAACGCGCTTTGCCGGCAGATACGGCAAACAGCCGACGGAAAATGTTTTATTCGGATTTGATGCAATGAATCTTTTTGCCGTCTTGCTTAACGACGGCGCCGTTACTTCCAAAGAACTTGCCGCATCGTTAAGTTTAGTTTCAAATTTTGGCGGTGTAAGAAATACTGTTACTTTTGCTAAATCTCAAACAAATTTATATGTAAACATTTTGCAATACAAAAGCGGCAAAGTAAAAAAGATAGATGGTATTACCGTTAAGCAATAATTGCCGATTTGTTCGATGAGAAATGAATAATTTTAAATTACACGATGCTCCGTATTTATATTTTAAGGTAAAAGACCTTCCTGAAGACGATCGTCCGCGCGAAAAAGCATTGAAACATGGAATTCAATCGCTTTCTGAATCCGAACTTCTTGCAATACTCATCAACAGCGGAACAAAAAAACATTCTGCAGTTGATATTGCAAAAAAACTTATCCGCGATTACGGCTCGCTTCAAAAAATATCCGCGCTTACAGTTCCTGAATTAAAAAATGCAATCAAAGGAATCGGCGATGCGAAAGCAATAAAAATTATTGCGGCGTTTGAAGCGGGACGCCGTTCGAGAATTCAAGAAGCAGAACCGGAGAAAATAATTCGCTCTCCTGAAGATTTGGCAAGAATATATATTCCAAGACTTCGCGATGAACGGCAGGAATTATTTCTTGTTGTTTGTTTGAACAGTTCAAATAAAATTATCCGCGATCGTACGATTACGAAAGGATTATTAAATTCTTCGCTTACGCATCCGCGAGAAGTTTTTCGCGAAGCAATTTTGGAAAATTCTGCAAGTATCATTTTGCTTCACAATCATCCCAGCGGAAATCTAGAACCGAGCAGCGAAGATATTTCCATTACAAAACAAATTGTAGAAGCGGGAAAAATTATCGGAATTCCGGTTCACGACCATATTATTATCGCCGGCGACGGATTTACAAGTATGGTGGAACGGGGAATGATGTAAGGGGAGAAAAATATTATGGAAAAAAAAATTTCATTAGAAAGCGTTGATACTTCTGCGCTTCTTGGTTTGAATGACGCGCATCTTGAAATAATTGAAAGCCGATTTGACGCCGGCATTACCGCGCGGGGAAGCGTTATTACGCTGCGCGGAGAAACGGACGAGGTCCGGCAGCTTGAACGGATTTTTACGGAGCTAATTTTTCTTTTAAACAAGAATGGAGTGTTGACTGCAAACGATGTTGAAACAGTTGTTGACCTTGTCGCCGATCTTCCGATTGCAAAATTTCATGCTCACAATATTTCCAAAGCGGAACAAGGCGATGTAATTTTGTTCACGCAAAATTCCATTATTAAAGCAAAAACGCCGACGCAAAAAACATATTTGTACAAAACACAGCGCAATGATATTGTTTTCGCAATCGGTCCGGCTGGAACCGGGAAAACATATCTTGCCGTTGCAATGGCTGTTGCATGTTTAAAAAATCGCGAAGTAAATAAAATTGTGCTGGCGCGTCCGGCGGTTGAAGCGGGCGAAAGTCTCGGTTTTCTTCCCGGCGATATGGCGGCAAAAGTTGATCCGTATCTTCGTCCGTTGTATGATGCGCTGGACGATATGCTGCCATCGGAAAAACTGAAAACTTATTTGGAACGAAGAACAATCGAAATTGTACCGCTTGCCTATATGCGCGGCAGAACGCTTCACAATTCCTTTGTTATTTTGGATGAGGCGCAGAATGCAACTTCAATGCAAATGAAAATGTTTCTAACGCGGCTGGGAAATAATTCCAGAGCAATAATTACAGGCGATATTACTCAGATTGACTTGCCGGCGAAAACAACATCAGGGCTTGTTCAAATTCAAGAAGTTTTGCAGGGAATAGAAGGAATTGATTTTGTCTATTTTAATAGGGATGATGTTGTACGGCATCGCTTAGTGAAAGAAATAATAGACGCGTACGGGAAGTTTGGTAAAAAAGAAAATTCTGACAAATAGCAATAAACTTAAAAAATTAAAAACCTGCCAAGTATTAAAGACTTGGCAGGTTTGAAGAAAATTTATTTTTTAAACTTTGCTTCATTCCAAAACACATCCATCTCTTCCAAGTTGGAATGATGAATATCTTTTCCGGTCTCTTGCATTCTTTTTTCAATATATTGAAAGCGTTCGGTAAATTTTTTAGTTGTTGCGTTAAGCGCGCTTTCGGCGTCAATATTTAAAAAGCGCGCATAATTTACGAGCGCGAAAAGCAAGTCGCCGAATTCTTCCGTTGTTTCTTCGCTGTTTTTTCCTCGTTCCGCATGTTTAAATTCGCCAAGTTCTTCTTCAACTTTATTCCACACATCGTTTTTATCCGTCCAATCAAATCCGACTTTTGCCGCTTTCTTCTGAACTTTTTCCGCTTTCAGCAGCGCTGGAAGATTTTTCGGAATGCCGTCAAGAATAGAATTTCTTCCTTCCGTCATTTTTATTTTTTCCCAATGTACAAGTTGTTCTTCAGCAGAATTGATTACGGCATCGCCGAAAATATGAGGGTGGCGGCGAATCATTTTTTTTGAAATTGATGCAACAACTCCCTGCAACGAAAATAAATTTTTTTCCTCCGCAATTATTGAATGAAGCGCAACATGAAGCAGCAAGTCGCCGAGTTCTGATTGTAATTCCTGAAAATCGTTTCGTTCAATTGCTTCCGATGTTTCATACGCCTCTTCAATAATGTGCGGACGCAGAGATTCGTGCGTTTGCACGCTGTCCCACGGACATTCTGCCCGCAATCTGCGAACAATGGAAATAAATTCTTCAAATTCTTTCATTGTAAACTTTCTATTTTGTACATTGATTTGTATTAACAAACACTATTGGACTTTCGTTAAAAAGGTTTCTATATTTTTGCAGCGTTAGGAAAAATTATGAAAATAATAATCCTTTTTTTCACAGCATTTCTTGCCGGACTCGCGGCGTTCTATTCGACTGTTACTATGAAACAACATGCCGATCTTCTTATACTTAATGCAACGGTGTACACTGTTGATGCTAAAAATTCTGTTGCAGACGCAATTGCCATTCGAGGCGACAGAATTCTTTCCGTTGGCGCTACGCAAGATATTGAAAAACATTTTTCTTCACAAAATATTATTGATGCCAAAGGAAAAACTGTTATTCCCGGATTGATTGACGCCCACGCGCACGTTCTCGGCTTAGGAATCAGTTTAAAAGAATTAAATCTTCTTGGAACAACATCGAAAGAAGAAATTGCTGCAATTGTCGGCGAGCGCGTAAAAAAATCTAAACCGGGCGAATGGATTCGCGGACGCGGCTGGGACCAAAATGATTGGGGAACAGGGATAGGAGAAAAACCATTTCCAACTGCCGCCGCATTAGACAAGGTTTCGCCGAATAATCCCGTTGTACTTTCGCGAATAGACGGTCATGCAATTTGGGTAAACAGCAAGGCAATGGAACTTGCAGGAATTAAAAATAATTCTGCGTTGGAAATTGCAGGGGGAAAAATTATTCGTGATGCGAAAAAAAATCCCACAGGAATTTTTATTGATAATGCTGAAGAAGTAATTACAAAAATAATTCCGGAATATTCTTCCGAGGAAAAAAAAGAGTTATACAATCTTGCATTTACGGAATGTTTAAAAGTTGGGTTAACCGGCGTTCACGATATGGGAATTGATAAATCTGATTTTGAGATTTACAAAACGTTGTCTGATAAGCAGGAACTTCCTGTGCGGATTTACGCTGCGGTCGGAGGCAACAATTCTTTATGGAATGAATTGAAAAAAACAGGAATCTATTTAGATTCTAAAAATCATCTATTCAACGTTCGTGCAATTAAATTATATGCAGACGGCGCGCTCGGTTCGCGCGGAGCGGCAATGATTGAGCCGTACAGCGACGAGCCGGATAACCGCGGACTGGAATTAACATCGAAACACGATTTACAAAAATTAACCGACGATGCAGTTCACAATGGATTCCAAGTCTGCACGCACGCAATCGGCGATAAGGGGAATAGAAATGTTCTTGATGTCTATGAATCTGCAATTAAAAAATATCCTGCGGCAAAAGATTTGCGGCTTCGCGTTGAACATGCTCAGGTGATTGAACATTCGGATTTTGTTCGGTTCAAGAAATTAAACGTTATTCCCAGTATGCAGCCGACACATTGCACATCCGATATGTATTGGGCGCAAGCGCGGCTCGGACCGAAACGAATTCTTGGCGCGTATGCGTGGCGCGCTTTACTTGATGAAGGCGTTATCATTCCGTCCGGTTCCGATTTTCCGGTTGAACTTCCGAATCCGCTGTACGGATTTTACGCCGCAGTAACAAGGCAGGATAAAAATGGAATTCCAAACTCTGCGGCAGATGTGCGCGCAATGTTTCAACTTTCCGCAGACGGAATAAAAGATACATCGTATTTTAATAACGGATGGTACGGCGAACAAAAAATGTCCCGCGAAGAAGCATTGCGCTCGTTTACACAATGGGCGGCGTATGCAGAATTTTCCGAACATCTAAAGGGAAGTATTGAAGCCGGTAAACTTGCCGACGTTGTTGTTCTTTCAAAAGATATTATGAAAATTCCGGCAAAAGAAATTCTTGCCGCTGAAATTGAAATAACAATTGTCGGCGGAAAAATTCGACGCCAAAACTCTCCACGCTAACGTTTAGGAGGATGCCATGTTTGAAAAACTATTGAACGAAACCGAAAAATATTTAGAAGAGCATAAAAATAAAGAAATTGCTTTTATCGATATCTGGCAGGAAATGTCGGAACGTTCTGAAACATTGCATTTTGATATGCCTGAAAGTATCGGCGATTTTGAGTTAATGCTGGAGGGAGATAAGCGTTTTGTATTTGTTAAGCCAAAAGCTGAACCGCTTGATGTTGATTTAGGCGAAGAAGAAGGCGAGTACGAGGTTGGAGAAGATTTTTTTGAGGTGGAAGAAATTGAAAAAATTGGCTTTAACGAGCGGCAGATTATTGCATTGCAAAAATATGTTGCCGCGCAAAACGAAGATGATGAGCAGGAATCTGCATTTGCACCGCACAATGCGTCTCCTGGTATCGTAAAAAAAAATAAAAAAACTTCTTCTAAAGCTGCGCCGAAAAAGAAAACTACAGCGAAAAGGAAAAAATAACATTTGTCTTCTGCAACAGTTGAAAAAAAAATCTGGACGATACTTGATATACTTAGTTGGGGAACATCATATTTGAATGAAAGGGGATTTGAAGAATCCCGGTTGACAATTGAACTGCTGCTATCGCATGTTTTAAAATGTCAACGAATTCAGCTTTATACAAATTTTGACCGCCCGCTTTCGCCGGAAGAGTTATCAGTACTAAAGGAATATCTTAAACGACGATTGACGCGCGAACCGCTTCAATATATTTTGGGCGAAACGGAATTTATGGGATTGAAATTTTCTGTTAACAACAAAGTGCTTATCCCGCGCCCCGAAACGGAACTTCTTGTGGAATTTGTAATCAATCAATCCAAACAACGATTTGCAGAAGAAGAAAAAATTTTTATTCTCGATTGCGGTACGGGAAGCGGCTGCATTGCCGTAAGTCTTGCCGCAATAATACCAAATAGTTTTGTTGTTGCGCTGGATAACAGCGAAGGGGCATTAGAAACTGCAAAACGAAACGCCGAAAAAAATTCTGTTTCAGGAAAAATTGATTTTATTCTTTCCGATATTCATTCTTTCAATACTGAAAAAAAATTTCATTACATAGTTTCTAATCCGCCGTATGTTTCGGATTCTGAGTATGAATTACTGCCGGCGGAAATAAAACAATTTGAACCCCGCGCCGCGTTGTTTGCAAAAAATAACGGCTTGCAATTTTATCCGTTGCTTGCAGGTATAGCAAAAAATAACGTATTACACGGCGGATGTATAATTGCAGAACATCAATTTAATCAGTCGGAACACGTGCAAAAAATATTTACCGAAAACGGAATGTCTATCGTTTCTGCCATAAAAGATTATGATGGAAATTTCCGCCATGTTGCCGCGGAGATGCGATGAAGGCAGTGGTTCAGAGAGTTTCTTCCGCAAGCGTAACAATTAACGGCGGCATTCATTCTTCTATTGCAAAAGGGCTGCTGATTTTACTCGGCGTGAAATCCGGCGATACGGATGCGGATGCAAAATACCTAGCGGAGAAATGTTCATCGCTGAGAATTTTTGAAGACAGTGAAGAAAAAATGAATCTTTCTGTAAAAGATGTAAAGGGAAAAATTCTTGTGGTTTCACAATTTACGCTGTACGGCGATGCGCGAAAAGGCAACCGCCCGAGTTTTGTTGAAGCCGCGCCGCCGCATATTGCAGAGCCGTTATACGAAAAATTTGCCGATTATTTGCGCAGTCAAATCGGCAATGAGAATGTTGCCGCAGGAATGTTTCGCGCTATGATGGATGTTGCGTTGGTGAATGACGGTCCCGTTACCATTATTGTAGAATCAAAATGAGCGTGTATTTTAT
>CAYXEE010000092.1:0-8231 GCA_964463935.1 uncultured Chitinophagaceae bacterium
TACAAACTTAAGCGTGCCTCGCTCAGCATGACCATCTGCGTAACTTCAGTTATAAATATTGAAATTTTGTTGCAACTTTTTGGTAATTTTTACCGTTAATACACAATAGTTATTCACTTAGCAGAAGTACTTGGAGCAACCAATGAAACGATTTTCCAAACTTTTCTTGATTTTTGCAGTTAGCATAAGTTTTGCTTTCTCACAGGAAAAACTTTCACTTCAACAAGCAATTACAATTGCGTTAGATAAAAATATAGATGTTATGAGCGCAAAGAATAGAGTAGAAGCACAAAAATCCGCAGTTCAATCTTCATACGGAACATTGCTGCCATCAGTCAGCGCTTTGGCGGGATGGAACAGGAGCGGCAGTTCGTTTGAACCGACTCTTTTAATACCTTCCGGCGTTTCAGCGCGCGGTTCGGTAAATGCTGGAATTGATGCAAGCGTAACAATTTTTGACGGTTTTAGAAATTGGACGAATCTTGATCGCGCAAATCGATTGGCTGCATCAACAGAATATGATTTGCAAAAACGCAAACAAGATATTGCGCTTGCAGTTCAGCAATCATATCTCACCGTATTGCGCAATAAGCAATTATTAAAAGTCAGCGAAGATAATTTAAAAAGAAGTCAACAGCAGCTTGCGCGTATTACAGAATTGAATAAAGTCGGCGCCGTTGCCAAAGCGGATTTGTATCGTCAGCTAGTGCAAACTTCAAACGACGAGCTTTCCGTAATCAGCGCGCAAAATTCTTATGAGAATTCAAAATTTGATTTATTGTATCTATTGGCGCTTGATGTTACAAAAGAATATAACTTTGATGATGCTGCTGTACTGCAAGATGTAGAAAAAATGGACGGCGCTAATCAATCTGAAATGCAAGACTATCAGAAACTCGTCAACGAAGCATTATCCGCACGTCCCGATTATCAATCGGCGGTTTTAGCAAAAGATGCAGCTTCCAATTCTGTAACAATTGCGCAAGCGGGACATTATCCTTCGCTTTCGCTCAGCGGCGGTTATGGTTTATCGGGAAATTCATTTGGAACATTAAGCGATACAAAAAGCTGGAATCTAGGATTTTCATTACGGTTGCCGCTTTTCAGCGGATTTCAAACAAGCGCAATAATTCAAAATTCGCAATTAGATTTTCAATTAGCGGAACAATCAATGGAGCAATCAAAGCGTAAAGTTCAAAAAGATGTTCGCGCGGCGTTATTAAGTTTAGAAACGGCTAAAAAGCGTTTGGATGTTTCAAGTAAATCTGTTGTAAGCGCTGAAGAAGACCGAAGAATTGCGGAAGAGCGGTACAATCTTGGTTCAAATACGTTGTTAGATTTATTAACTGCTACGGCAAATTATACGCAGGCGTTAAGCAACAAAGTAAGCGCATCGTACGATTTCTTGTATGCAAAACAGGCATTTAAAATAGCAATTGGAAGAGAAAAATATTAAGGGTTTCATTTTAAATTTTAGGAGCAGCAATGGCGAACGGCAAAAAAAATAAAAAGAAAATATTCATTTTTTCAGGAATCGGCGCAGTGATAATTGCGCTTGTACTGGTTATTGTTCTTGGCGGAAAGAAAGAAAATATTATTTCCGTGCAGACCGAAAAAGTGAGCAAAAAGACAATAACCCAAATTGTGAATGCTTCCGGTAAAATTCAACCTGAGACATCCGTAAAAATAAACGCCGAAGTCAGCGGCGAAATTACTGCGCTGCCTGTTAAGGAAGGAAATAAAGTTAAACGCGGCGATCTTCTTGTTCGCATTAAGCCGGATCAGTATCAGGCGCAAACCGATAGGGCGGAAGCCGGACTTGCTTCTGCAAAAGCAAATTTAAATTTACAGAAAGCAAATTTAGAAAAAGCAGAATCGGAATTTAAACGCGCAGAAGAATTATTTCAGAAAAAATTATTATCCGATCAAGAATATATTGCGTTAAAAACGCAGTACAATTCTTCCAAATCGCAATATGAATCTGCGCAGGCGGGTGTTTCTCAAGCGCAGGCAACATTGCGCGATGCCCGTGAAAGTTTGGCAAAAACAACAATTTATGCGCCGATGAACGGAACCGTATCGCAATTGCTTTCAGAAGTCGGAGAGCGTGTAAGCGGAAGCACGTTTACAACCGGTACGCACATAATGACTGTCGCCGATCTTTCAATGATGGAAGCGCGCGTTGATGTAGGCGAGAATGATATTGTTCTTGTTTCTATCGGCGATACCGCGCGAATTACCGTCGATGCGTATCCCGATAAGAAGTTTAGCGGAATTGTTTACGAAATAGCCAACACGGCAAAATCTAAAGGAATCGGATCGCAAGACGAAGTTACTAATTTTGAAGTGAAGATTCGTATTCTTAATAAAGATGTTGCGCTGCGTCCCGGAATGTCAATGTCCGCAGATATTGAAACGGAAACAAGAAAAAATGTTCTTGCTGTGCCGATTCAAAGCGTTACAACACGAATTCCTAAGCCGAAAGAAGAAGAAAAAAAAGAGGGAGACCAGCAGCAAGGCGAAGGAACAACGATGACGAATGCTAAACCTGTTGAATGCGCATTTGTTGTTGAAAATGGGAAAGCGAAAATGACGCCGGTAAAACGCGGCATTAGCGACGAAGGTTATGTTGAAATTATTTCGGGAGTAGATGAAGGAATTGAACTTATTACCGGATCATATAAAGCAATCAATAGAGAATTGGAAGATGGTTCGATTGTGAAGATTGATAATAATCAAAAACGTTTTTCTATGAGCGCACAAAAAAAATAAATTATTATGAACATTAATTCTCTTTTTCTTTCAATTATTATTTCTTCGCTTGCTTTTGCTCAAACGGACAGCACAGGAATAAAACTTATTGAACAAAGGAAATATTCTGAGGCGAAAACTTATTTTGAATCCGCCGTTAAGAAAAATAAAAAAGACGCCGAAGCGCGGTATTACTTGGCGCATTCTTTAATGCTTCTAAAAAATTACAACGATGCGGAAGATGAAATTGACGAAGCAATTGAATTGAATGAGAAGGTTCCAAAATATCACATGCTTCGCGGAAATATTCTCGGTCAAAAAGCTATGACTGCGAATGTTGTATCGCAAGGATTTCTTGCTCCGAAAATAAAGAACGCATATTTGCGCGCATCAGAACTTGACCCCAAAAATATTGAAGCCCGCAACGGCTTGTTTATGTATTATCTCATGGCTCCTGGAATTATGGGCGGCGGAGATGAAAAAGCTCTTGAACAAGCGAATGCAATTGCTGCTCTTGATGCGTTCCGCGGACATTTGGTTTTAGCAATATATTACAATCGAAAAAAAGATTTTGCAAAAGTAGAGATAGAATACAAAGCAGCAATTACCAGCGATCCGAAAAAGGGAATTGGATATAAGCAGCTTGGATATTTTTATATGAATCAGAAGCGTTATGCTGAAGCGTATGAGCAGATGAAAAAATACGGCGAGGTCGATCCGAAAAACCCCGATGCGCATGACAGCTATGCAGATGTTTTGTTTAACGAAGGCAAAACAGAATTAGCTATTGATAAATATCTTTTTGCGCTTTCCCTTGAAAAAAATTTTTCACCTTCTATTTATTCGCTTGCAGAATGTTATGAAAAACAAGGTTTGAAGCCGAAAGCAAAAGAAACATATCAATGGTTCTTAACTCTTGAACCTGAAGGCAGACGCGCCGATGCTGCAAAAAAGAAATTAAAGGATTTGTAGAATATGCAAAACGTTATCAGCATTAAGAATATCAGCAAAATTTATCAAATGGGTTCGGTTGAAGTTCGCGCATTAGAAGATGTTTCTGTTCGCATAGATAAAAATGAATATGTCGCAATAATGGGTCCTTCAGGTTCAGGGAAATCTACGCTGATGAATATTCTCGGCTGTCTTGATACGCCGACATTCGGGTTGTATGAATTTAACGGCGTCAATGTAAGCGAGATGAATGATAATCAACTTGCGAAAATTAGAAATAAAGAAATCGGATTTGTATTTCAAACATTTAATCTTCTTGCTCGCTCTAATGCGCTGCACAATGTTGAACTTCCGCTTATCTATTCCGGAATGAATAAGCACGATAGGAAAATAGCCGCCGAACGCGCGCTTGACCACGTTAAACTTGCCGATAGAATGCATCATAAACCGAACGAGCTTTCCGGCGGTCAGCGGCAGCGTGTTGCCATTGCGCGCGCCCTTGTAACTAATCCATCAATAATTCTTGCGGACGAACCGACCGGAAATTTAGATTCCAAAACCGGCGTAGAAATTATGGCGTTGTTCAACGAACTGCATCAGCAAGGAAATACAATTATTGTTGTAACTCACGAAGAAGAGGTAGCGTCTCATGCGCATCGTGTAATTAGAATACGAGACGGTCAAATTGAACATGACGGACCGGTACTTAATCGTCATATTCCAAAAGTTTTGGTGAAAGAATGAAATTTTCCGATTACGCATACGAAATAAAAGAAGGTCTTGCAATTTCGTTTCAAGCGATTCTTGCAAACAAAATGCGTTCTGCGCTCACAATGCTCGGAATTGTTATTGGTATTGTTTCCGTTACGCTGATGGGAACTGCTATTGAAGGATTAAACCGCTCGTTTAACGAAAACATTCAAAAACTTGGCGCAGATGTTTTGTATGTGCAAAAATTTCCTTGGTTCGATGGCGGAGATAATTGGTGGAAATATCGCAACCGAAAAGATATTACGCTGAAACAATTTAAAGCGGTACGAGAACAGGCGACGATGATTTCAGCAGGAACGCCTTCCTCGGGACAAATGATGTCCATAAAATTTCAAAGCCACACCGTTGAAAATGTTATTGTTGTAGGAGCAAATCAAGATTATTTGGCAATTACCGGCGCGGCAATGGATGCCGGAAGATTTTTTTCGCAGGCAGAATCTGATGGTGGACGGCCTGTAGCGGTATTGGGATTTTCAGTTGCGAAAGATTTGTTTCCGAATGAGACGCCGATTGGAAAAAATGTAAAAGTTGGAACATATACTTTTCGCGTAGTCGGCGTAATTGCAGAGCAGGGAAATTTTCTCGGCTGGAGTTTGGACAACCGCGTTGTCGTTCCGATTACAAATTTTATGCAAAAATATTTTAACACTCGTCATGGAATACAGATGCAGGTTAAAGTTACTGATTTAAAACAAATAGAAGATGCTAAAGAAGAATTGCGCGGAATTTTACGCAAAGTACGAAATGTTAAACCTGCAGACGAAGATGATTTTGCAATCAATCAGCAGGAATTATTTATTCAAACATTCAACGCTATCGGCGGCGTTATTGCCGGAATCGGACTATTTATTACCGCACTTTCGTTATTTGTCGGCGCAATTGGAATTATGAATATTATGTTTGTTTCCGTTACTGAACGGACAAAGGAAATTGGAATTAGAAAAGCGATTGGAGCAAAACGATCTACCATTCTGTTTCAATTTCTAATTGAATCTGCAACACTTGCGCTTATCGGCGGAATTGTGGGATTGATACTTTCATATCCGTTAAGTCTGCTTCTTAATCAAGTATTGCCGACATCAATGCCGATTTCAGTTGTAGTTATTGCAATCATCATTTCCATTTTGGTGGGCGTAGTTTCCGGTTTTCTTCCTGCTAATAGAGCATCGAAGATGGACCCTGTAGATGCATTGCGTTACGAATAGGAAAATTTTATGCAAATTCAAGAATCAATAAATATGGCGTTGTTTTCAATTCGCTCTAACAAATTACGAGCGGCATTAACATTGCTTGGTATTGCAGTCGGCGTATTTTCTATTATCGGCGTAATGACCGCAATGGGTGTTTTGCAAAATGCAATTGAAAGCGGTATCAGCGAACTTGGCGCCAACACATTTCAAATCCAAAAATATCCGATAATGATGGGAGGAGGACCGCGCGTTAGAGACCGCTTTCGCAATCGCCGCGATATTACAATTGAAGAGGGGGAAGAATTTATTTCTCGAATGACTAATGCCCGCTACATTGGTCTTGAAACGTGGGCTGGCGGAAAAGTAATTCAATTCGGTTCGCAGCGAACAAATCCTAACGTCGGCATTGCGGGCGAATCGCCGGATGGTTTTGCCACAAACAGTTGGAATATTCAAGATGGGCGCGCCTTTAATAAACAAGAAAATGAGATGGCAAAAAATGTTTGCGTGCTTGGAGACGGCGTAATAAAAAAATTATTTCCCAATACAAATCCAATCGGCGAAATTGTACGTGTTGACGGCGTTTCATTTAGAGTAATTGGAACAATTGAACCAAAAGGTTCAGTCTTCGGCGGCAACCAAGGAAATTTTGTTGTCATCCCGATTACTACGCACATGAATATTTACGGAAAAAAACGCTCCATCAATATTATGGTGCAAACGATGGATCGCGATTCTTATGAACAAACGCTTGAATATGCAAAAGTTGTAATGCGCGTTGTTCGCAGAATTCCTCCCGGCGCCGATGATGATTTTGAAATTTTCTCTAATGCTTCCGTTATTTCGCAGTTTAACGATATGACATTCATGGTAAAAATTGGAACACTTGGAATTGCGTGTATTGCGCTTATTGCCGCAGGCGTTGGAATTATGAATATTATGCTGGTTTCTGTTACAGAGCGTACAAAAGAAATTGGAATTCGAAAAGCGCTCGGCGCAACAAAAAATAATGTACTTACGCAATTCTTAACGGAATCGGTTGTGTTTAGCCAAATCGGCGGCATTATTGGAATAATTTCCGGTTCTATTTTGGGAAATATAGTTTCAATTATTATGAGCGCGCCGCCGATTTATCCTTGGAACAATCAGGTAGTAATACTTCAAACTCCGTTTGTAGATTTAACGGCGCTTCAAATGAATATTGTTGCAATTATTTTCTGTTCATTTATCGGAATTGTTTTTGGCGTATATCCAGCGTGGAAGGCGGCAAATCTTGACCCAATTGAAGCGTTGAGATACGAATAATTTTTTTTTTACACAACGCGGATTAGTTCCGCGTTTTTTTATTCTTCTAACATTGAAATATTTGAAGGATCAATTTTTGGAAGAGTAGGATTGAGTTTACAGAGTTCCGCATATTTTGCAAAGAAATCTTTCGTTCCTTTCGATAACGTTTCGTTTAATGCAGCGCGTCCGATTTTCCTATCAATTTCATACGCTATTCTCCAGCCGGCTGTTGCGCCGTAATTTTTTGTGAACGAACCGGAAAGATTTGAATTCATAATCAATTCTCTTGCGCGCGCAATATTTATTCTATCGGAACTCACTTCTTTTAAGCGATTTCATTGCGTTTGCAGTTTCATTAAACCAATATTGCGGCGGCGTTTCTCCGCCTAAATCCTGCTGCATAGAAATATAATATGCTATCCCCTCATTCTGCGATAACGCTGCAAGCTGATGCGCAAAATTATTTTTTTGATTAACACGCTTCCAGTACGGAGACGTTTGTTGAAATTCGCTAAATACTGCATGGAATGCTTCGTGAGCCAGCGTGCTTTGCAATTCTACAAATTGTATTTCTGTTTTTGAACTAACCTGAACTAAGCGAGAAAGATTAACAACAATGACGGCGTTTCCCTGATTGTCGCCGACGAAAACAGGATAATTTTCAATCCAGATTACACGGCGGACAAAAGCGGCGGCATTTTCATTGCCGAATGCGACAAAATATACCGGCAGCACGGCTGATATTTTTTCGTTAGACGGAAAAAAAGCAGAGACAGTAGAAGTTATCTTTCTGTCCAATTGTCGTTTCTTACATTCTGCAAGCAGCGCCTTAATTTGTGGAACATTATTTTTGGTAATTTGCAATCCGAAGATATCATTTTCAGAACGGAAGTTATCTCGAACTAATTCCAATTCGCGGTCAAAATCATTCCACGCATTTTGCTTTCGTGCAAGAAGCGCGCTGGTAGCAGCCGCAAGTTGATTTCCTTTTAATTCCGAAACAGATTTTACATTACGCAGGCGTCCTTCGCACAATTCAATCAATCGTTCAGCAGAAGAAAAATCTAAGCGGAAAGCAACCTCGAAATTTGTTTGTCCGAAGGCGCAATGAAAAAAAATAAACAGAAAAAAATATGGACGATTGAATTGTTTCATACAATAAGATAACGACAGTCGTAATTAAAAACAAAAAAAACGCATCTCACTAATGAGATGCGTTTTTAATCATTAACTGAAGTTACGCAAAATGATGTTTAAGGACTCAAAACCTGAATCCCGTCA
>CAYXEE010000093.1:0-5815 GCA_964463935.1 uncultured Chitinophagaceae bacterium
TCCCTTCGGGAGAACACTTCGTGTCGGCAGAAGGATATCCTTACAAACTTAAGCGCGCCTCGCTCAGCATGACCATCTGCATGACATCAGTTAGAAACTGAAGTTACGCAGAATCAAAAAAATGCTTCGCCATTTTGCCCGCGGCGTTAATTCTTTGTCTGGATATTCAATTTTTAGGTTCATTCTCTTCTCTGACTTTCTTCCTATCGACAAATCTGGGTTAACATTTCTTTGCTTGCTGTTTACATCTGCGCTTCGTAATTTCATTTAACACAAAGGGAAAAATTTTATGAAGCGGGGTATGATATTTCTACTCTCTCTTTTGGGCGCTGGCATGGGAACGGTTTCGCTTTTCGGCTACACTCAAAATTATGAATTGGCGCTATGGATTTTCATCGCGCTTATTTCGCCTGTAATTATTGCGCGAACAACCACATATAAATTGTTTTTACATGGCTTGTATTGCGGGCTTGGAATGGGAATACTCAATTCCGGAATTCAATTTTTATTTTTTTCTACATATCTTGCAAATAATTCTGCTCTTTTTGAAAACTTTAAATCGGAAAATATCCGTGTTTTTATACTCGGCATCGGAATTATTGCGGGATTAGTGTACGGAATTATTCTCGGCGGACTTGCGGTTGCAGCATCGAAGTTTCATCAGCCAAAATAAACAGATTAGCAGTTGCTTCATTCATCGTAAGTTTGTATCGTAAAGAGACTATGAAAACTTTAAATTTATCTTTCTTTTTATCGGTTGTTAGTACGCTGCTCATTTCCGGATGCGACGATACATCTCCCGTTGCAATCACAGATTCTGCAATATATTCGGAATTTTCTGTTGTTTACAGCGCAGTAACAAACTCAACAGCTGCGAAAGCAATATTTTGGAAAGAAAATAAAAACAATGTTCAGGTAATTTTTAACCCTGATGCGGTATTAACATTTCAAAACATTGCTCTTGAATATCAGCAGCAAGGCGCGTTTTATTCAAAAAAACTTCTCGGATTTACAGCAGAATACACGTTCAAAATTGTAGATATAAATAAAAAAACATTTACCAATACGCTTTCGGCAAATACAATTGCATTTCCCGTTGCGAATGATACTTTAAATTTAGCTCAAACGTTTAAGCTTGATTGGTTCGGTTCTCCGCTGGAAAAAAATGAATATGTTATTTTACGAATAGGCGGCATCAATTTTCAGCAGGATACTTTGGGAAAGCAGTCAATATATTTTACTGCATCAGAACGCTTCTCTCTTAACTCTTTTAAAAATCAAACCGTAGACGCCTCGTTTGAACGATATAAAATTGTTTCGCCGCTGCAGCAAAGCTTAGGTGGAGGCGGAATAATTTCAGCGCAATTCAGTTCGGTAAATAAAAATTTTTACATTAAATGAAATTATGAAATTCTATTGCTTACCCCAAACAATACATTTTCGCATTCGTAACGCGATTGTAATTATTTGCGCGCTGTTTGTTTTCCTTTTTTCTTTCAGTGCCGCACAGGATGAATCTTCTAAGAATCTTGAAATTCAAATACGCGAATTATGCGAAAAAGCGTACGGCTTTTCTACAAGCAATGTTGATAGCGGCTTGCTGCTGGCTAAAGAAGCATTTTCTCTGGCGCAGCAATCCGGCGGCAGAAAATATGAAATTCTTCCTCGTTACAGAATTGGTCAATTGTATCGTATAAAAGGAGAATTTAAGAACGCAGGAAAGTACCTTCATGAAGCTTTCGATCTTTCCAAAACTTTTTCCGATTCTTCGCTAATGCTCGGAATTTTAAATGACTTAAGCCGCTTTTATATCGAATCAAGCGCCGATTACTCTCTTCAATTACAAGTAACAGCATTAGATGTTGCGCAAAAAACTAACGATAGCGCTAATATTGGAGGAATTTACAATAACATCGGAAATATTTATTTACAGCAAAAAAAATACGCTGCCGCACTAGATCATTTCTTTATTTCAAAATCAATTTGGGAAAAAATAAACCCTGCAAATCGCGGAGGTATTTTCAGCGATATAGGGAATGTTTATTATCGCACTGCGCGATACGACAGCGCGCTTTTTTACTATTACAAATCGCTGGCGGCAAACAACGCCATTAACGATAGATTTGGAATGGGTTATTCTCTTAATAATATCGGATTGGTGCATTTAAAACAAAAACAATTTCAAAAATCTCTGGCAGCCATTATGCAATCAATGGCATATCGTACAGAAGTTGGATCGTACGAAGGAAAAACAAACAGTTTATTTAATCTCAGTCTTGTGTATGAAGAAATGGGCGACTTAACAAAGGCGCTGGATTTTGCATTGCAGCATTATTCTCTGGCGCAGGAACGCGATTCAAAATTAATTTTAATGCGCGCGCACGAACGATTGCAGAGAATATATGCGAAACAAAATGATTTTAAAAATGCCTACTTCCATCAAAATAAAATGTTAGAATATTCAGACAGTATAAATACGCTGGAAAAAGAGCGGCAGTACGCGCAATTGGAAGTTTTGTATCATGTTGACCGTAAAGAGATAGAAAATTCATATCTAAAAGAGCGTCAAGAAAAGCAGACCGTAATGCTTCGGCAACAAAGAAACCTTACAATTATCCTCGGAGTATTTTTTGCATTTGCTCTTATTGCTATTCTTTTTCTTTATGTTTCAAACAAGGAAAAACTTCGCGCAAACAAACAGCTTCAAGAACAAAAAGCAATTATTGAAATTCAAAAAAGCGAGGTGGAAAGTTTAAACGCCGTTAAAGACAAATTGTTTTCTGTTCTATCGCACGACCTTATAATTCCTATTTCATCGATGCAGCAAATGCTGCAATCGCTGAAAGAAAAAATTCCAATAGAGCTTGGAATGCGGGAGCAAATATTACGCACGCTGACTTCTGCAGATCACATCATTCTGTTATTGGAAAATATGCTTCACTGGTCAAAAAACCAGTGGCGCGAATTTAAAGTACATCCTGCCGCGTTTACTGTTCACGAGTTGGTTCACAATGAAAGTCTATTGTTTCAGATGCAAATTATGCTGAAACGCATTCATCTTGAAAACATTATTCCGCAAACCATAAAGGCATTTGCGGATGTTACGATGATTGGAATTGTTATACGAAATTTAATTTCTAATGCGGTTAAATTCACGCCGGACGGCGGTTATATCACAGTTTCTGCGCAATCTTCTGAAAAAGCAATTGAGATTACGATTTCTGATACAGGACCGGGCATTCCCGCACAAACACTCAAAAATTTATTTAAACTCTCATCAACCAATGCGGCAAATTCTTCCGAAAGCCGCGGAGTCGGTTTGGGATTAATATTATGTAAAGAATTTGTGGAAAAAAACGGCGGGGCGGTCAGCGTAACAACTTCTGAAGAAAAAGGAACAACATTTTCATTTACAATTCCTGCGGCGTAAAATTACCATTCTTTGGTTTCGCCTAATTTTAAAATCCAGAAATTATCGCGCGAAAGCTTTAGCTCATCAACCGCCTCATATAATTTTTTCGGCGGTTCTTCCATCGGTTCATCCGTCATAACAAAAGTCCCCCAATGAATTCCAACCATATTTTTTCCGCGAACATCTAAATGTGTTTGCACTGCTTCTGCGGGGTTCATGTGAACGGGTTTCATCAGCTTTCGCGGTTCATACGCGCCGATTGGAATGAGCGTAAGATCGAACGGACCAAAATTTTTTCCGATTGTCTTAAAGTGCGAGCAGTAACCGGAATCTCCGGCAAAATACAATCGTTTTTTCCCTTGCACAATCCACGAACACCACAACGTTTGGTTTCTGTCGTTTATCCATCTGCCGGAAAAATGCTGCGCGGGCGTGCAGATTATTTTTAATCCGAGAAACGAACCTCCTTCCCACCAATCATATTCCTCAACATTGCGAATTCCTTTATCTTCAAACCAATCGCGCACGCGCAGCGGAACATAAAATCGTACGTTCGGATTGTCGTCTGTAATTTTTTCTATTGCCGATTGATCAAGGTGATCGTAATGATTGTGAGAAATAAGAACAATATCAATGCGCGGAAGTTTTTCTAACGGCAATCCCGGCTCAGAAACTCTCGAAGAACCGCCGAATCGAAACGGTCCTGCGCTGTTCGTCCATACCGGATCGGTTAAAATATTTTTTCCTTCTATTTGAATCAGCGCCGTTGAATGTCCAATCCAAGTAACTGTGTACGGTTTGTTTTGCTTCAACACTGAGCCGTCGTTAAATTCCCGGGGAATATTTGCTTTCGGCGTTTTGGTAAAAATATCGGTTAGTTTCCCTGCAGCCCACGGCGCCATTTCATTAAAACCGGCTTCTGCAAAATCGGGATCGGTATTGATAAATCCGTTTTCTGTGTGATGCGCGGGGATGCTTTTTCCTTCTTGCGCAAGAACTGAATGCGCAGGAATAATTAATGAGTAATACGCTACTGATTTTAGAAATGCTCGCCTTTTCATTGCATTAAGATAAGAACAATATCTTTAAAATAAACTCTGTTCAATTGTACTTTTATATTTCCGGCAATACATTTTCAAGAACGGATAAACAATGCTTTTGTTGCAATAAAAACTATTCTGCCTGCGCTTGTGTGATTTAAATAACGCAGAAATATTTTTTACTTTCAGCCGCCGATACTATAAGATTACTGTTTTTATTTGTAAATTTATTGAAACGATTACTCTCACGAAAAATAACAGGAATTTTAATTTGCTTATCATCGGCGTCGCCGGTTCGGTCGGAAGCGGAAAAACTTCTCTTCTTCAGAAACTTGCTTTGTGGTATCAAACGCAAAATATTTTTGTTGATGGTTTTTTGGCATTAGCTCTCAATCGTCCTGAAAAGGGAGGCGCAAATCAATATGATTTATATTTCATTGATTCAAAAAAACAATTATCGTACGCAACGCGCGCGCCGGAAATTTATCCTCCATATATTTTTAACAACGAAACGCGGTTAGCGGCAGAAGCGTGGTCAAAAAAATTATCCACTCGTAATCATATTCCGCTTATTATTATTGATGAGTTTGGACCTATAGAAGCAAGCGGCGGCGGACATATTTATTTGTGGAAAAATATTGCGGAAGCAAAACCGGATGTTGTTGTTGTTGCGCTTCGCGACGGATTGCAACATTCGATTGAAGAAAAAATTGAAACAAAATTTGATATTATCATCAAAGCAAATAATTCAAACGCGTGGAATAATCTCCGCGCGGCATGCATTGATCATCGCGATTGGTCGCGCGTTGGTTCGTACGGCGCGGCTTCGGGCGGCGTTGAAGTTACCGTTGGGTCGGCGCTTCACGGCACGCAGTTTCCTTTGCGCGGATTGTTTCTTTCCAGCGTACAATCAATATTATTGATGTATGGCGCAAACGGACTTGGAAAACGCGGGCGCACAGTTTGGATTCCATTTATTTCTGCCGGATTAAAAGCTCTCTCGCCCGCCGGAAACCGTCTGCGACCAATGCTGGCAATTACCATTCAAGGGTTTTTGTTTGGAACTGCAATTGAATTTTTAGGATGGAATATTTTTTCTATTGCGTTTGCTTCGTCTCTTATCGGAGCGTGGGCGGCATTTCAGGGAATTGCTCTGCAATACCTTTTTATCGGAAATGATTTATTCAAAGCATACGATTCAGTAATTCAGTGGATTTCACAGAGCATTCATATTAAGTCGCCAAATATTTTTGTACTTTTATTATGCTGGATTCTTTTCCACGCATTTACAACTTCGGGAATTACTTCTGCGCTGTGGCTGCGACGACAAAAAATTCCGGCAAAACTTCAAACCATTTTAGAA
>CAYXEE010000093.1:5850-8207 GCA_964463935.1 uncultured Chitinophagaceae bacterium
CGCCCGACTTTCCGTACGGCAATAACTAGCGGCGCTCGCGATGTTATGCGTCCATATTTTTTTATTCCAATAATTATTGTTGTTACAATTTTATTTCTCGGCGGCTCATCGTGGGAAAATATGATGTGGATTGTGTTCCGGGCGCTTTCGATCGGCATTGTTATTTTTTCTTTGGCGCAGTATTTTCAACCGAAAAAAATTGCCGCGTGGCTTCACAAAAAAGGGAAATGGGGACCGGCGTTTGCATTTCGCAAAGCGTTTGAAACATCGCGGAAATCGGACTAACAGACTGTTGAAAAAGGAAAAATCCGCCGCGAATTTCACAAAAACAATTTTAAGACATTCTGTTTTTGACTCATAAATCGAGATTTGTATCTTTAATTCGTGCGATTCGCGGCTAACAAAAGAGTTTTTCAACACACTGCTAATGCTTTTATTGCAAAGAATATATTTTTTGTCTATTCTTCCGTGTGAATCGTTGTTACGTTTAACAGCATCTAATAAATGAAAGAAACGATAGAAACAGATTATCAGCTTATTACGCTCGCTAAAAAAGGAGACGAACGAGCATTTACCAAACTTGTCCGCCGCTACGAGCAGACGGTGTACGGATTTGCTTACAAAGTCTGCCGCGATCCGCACAAGGCGCAGCAATCGCTTCAAGATACATTTATTAATGTGTACCGTAAACTTAATCAGTTTAACGGGCGTTCAAAATTTTCTACGTGGCTGTATTCTATTGTTGCAAACAATTGTTTGATGAACAGAAGAAAACGAAAATTAGACGATATTCTTGAATCGCTTGATGAACCGCCGGATGGCGAAGATGAAAATGTTCAAAAGCAGCTTCAATCGTGGGACGACACTCCGGCAGAAAAACTTATGAATAAAGAATTGCGCGAACATCTTGACGGCGCAATTCAAAAACTTCCTGAAGAATACAGAGTTGTTTTCGTGCTTAGAGATTTAGAAGGAAAAACTGCGGAAGAAACTGCAAAAATATTACAATTATCTGTACCGGCGGTAAAATCACGATTGCGCAGATCGCGCGTATTTCTCCGCTCGGAACTTCACGAAATTATGAAACATCATTAACGCCATGAAACATTTTCACAAACATACGCAATCGTGCAAAGATATGTACCAGCACATGTGCGAGAATCTTGATAACGAATTGGATTCCGCCGCCTGCCGCAAAATACGCAAGCACATTGAAAATTGTGAAAATTGTTCTGCGTTTTTAGATTCGCTTAAAAAAACCGTTTATTTGTATAAACATTATCCGGTGCCGCAGCTTCCTGTTCTTGCACACAAAGAACTTCTTGCCATAGTGAAGCTGGAACAAACAAAGAAAAAAACTGTTCGTAAAAAGTGAATCCTTTTTTGTTCTAACTGCATCACATACGCAGTAACAAAATAATTTTTCCAACCATTTCTCAAAGGAGCTTTTATGAAAACAAATATCGGCAAAATTGAACGACCAATCCGTATTCTTCTCGGATTATTTATTGCATCGCTTGCATTTTGGGGACCGGAAACGCCGTGGGCATATCTCGGACTTATTTTTGTTGCAACGGGCTTTGTAAAATACTGCCCTATTTGGCATGCAATTGGCGTAAGCACCGTTGCTAAAATTGAAACTGAAAAAATAAAATAATTAAGGAAATAATAATGTCTGAAGCATTAACGAAAGAAACTTTTCTTACGAAAATTTTCGATTACGAAAATAACAAAGATTGGAATTTCAGCGGCGAACTTCCCGCAGTTGTAGATTTTTGGGCGCCGTGGTGCGGTCCGTGCCGTATGGTTGGTCCAATTATCGAAGAGCTTTCTGAAGAAATGAAAGGACAGGTAAATTTTTACAAAGTAAATACGGACGAAGAGCAGGAGCTCGCGGCGGTTTTTGGAATTCGCTCCATTCCATCGTTGCTTTTTATTCCCAAAGAAGGAAAACCAATGATGTCGGCCGGCGCGCTTCCGAAGAAAGAACTTGTTAATGTTATAAACGAAAATTTATTACAAAAAAAAATCATTCTCGCATAACACAAAGAAATTTTATGCCTACATACGAATACAAATGCAATGATTGCAACACGCGCTACGAAGTTTTTCACAAAGTCCGCGAAATTGAAGAGGATGTTGTTTGCCCGCTGTGCCAATCAACGACACATTCTCGAATGATGTCTGTAACAGCAATGTCTATGAGCGGATATTCTTCGTCTTCTTCTTTGTCGTCATACGAATCATCGCATGCGTGCAGCAGCGGAAGTTGCTGCGGCGGCGGTTCGTGCAGCGTTAATTGATAACTGAAGTTACGCAAAATAAAAAAATGCTTCGACTCGGCACAAAAAATTAAG
>CAYXEE010000094.1:0-8170 GCA_964463935.1 uncultured Chitinophagaceae bacterium
AATGTCGTTGCCTTCTCGCTTAACTTTTGCAACTCCAAACGGCAAACAATAATCTTCATCCGGCTCAGATGATGCTGCAAATTGTTGGCGATACAATCCTTTATGCTCGCAAAATAAAACAGGATTGTCTTCACGAATTGCTGTTTTCAACAAACCTTTTGCATCTGCTGCATTAGATGGAAATGCAATCCACAATCCAGGAATATGTGTAAAAATTCCTTCAATACTCTGACTGTGATACAATCCGCCGCGAATATATCCGCCAACTGCCACGCGAATAACAACCGGACAACTCCAATCGCCATCCGTACGGTAACGCATGTGAACAAGCTCGTCTTTAATTTGCATAAATGCAGGCCAGATATAATCGCCGAATTGAATTTCAACTACAGGTTTGAATCCGCGCACTGCAAGTCCAATTGCCGTTCCCATAATGCTTGCCTCTGCAAGCGGAGAGTTAAAACAACGATCAATTCCAAATTTATTTGTTAAATTTTTTGTCGCTGTAAAAACTCCGCCTTTACCATCCGCAACATCTTCGCCGTACACAACCATTTTAGAATTGCGTTTCATCTCCTCATGAAGCGCATGATTAATCGCATCAACCATCACAATGCTGCTGCCTGTATGTTCAGGTTCGACAAAATTTTCTTTCGGAATAAAAATATGCGGCGAAAATAAATTTCGTTCAACTGTATCAGCAGTTGGACTTGGTGCAGCTTCAGCATAATCTGCCGCTTCTTCAACTTCTTGTTTTACAGCTTTTCGAATTTCTTCGAGTTCCTTAGTCGTCGCTATTCCATTCTCAGTTAAATATTTTTCAAATTTTGGAATCGGATCTTTAAGTTTGTCTTCCGCAATTTCTTTTTCATCGCGATATTTTTTCGGATCATCTGAAGATGAGTGCGGAAACAATCGCACGCATTCCGCTTCAATCATTGTCGGACCGTTTCCGGCTCGCATATACGCAACGGCTTCAACGGCAATATTGTATGATTCAATGAAATTTGTACCGTCAATGTTATATGTTTTCAAATTCGGATATGCAGAATATAATCGTGCAACCGAACCTCCCGCAATCTGGTCTTTCACAGGAACTGAAATTGCATATTTATTATTTTGTACGCAGAACAACACCGGAAATTTTTCTCTGCTTGCCCACGCTACAGCTTCTGCAAATTCTCCTTCGCTCGTCGCTCCTTCGCCGGAAGAAACATACGTTATCTCGTCATTTTTTTCTTTCACAGAACCCATCGCAGTTCCAACAGCCTGCAAATATTGAGTTCCGGTTGGAGAAGATTGTCCGACAATACGCAAAGATTTGTCTCCATAATGCGAAGGCATTTGTCTTCCGTGCGAACTTGGACCTTCAGTTCGATGCATATTTTCGCACAAAATTCCTTTAGCAGTAGAACCCATCGCTAATGAAAAAGCCAAATCGCGGTAATAAGGATACGACCAATCATAATTTGATTTTAACGCCATTGCAATAGCAACCTGCCCAGCTTCGTGTCCCGGTCCGCTGATGTGAAAAAGAATTTTCCCCTGCTTAAGCAGATTCATCTCTTTTTCATCAATAAAACGCGCAAGCAGCATTGTCTTATATGCAAAAACAAATTGCTCTTTCGTTAATTCTAAATGCGGCTGTTCGTGTTTCACGGTTCCGTTTAATTGCTCCGTAGTTTTTTTCTTATCAACTACTTCAGATTTTTGTGATGGCATTAGTTCTCCTCTACAACTGCATCATTGTGGCGAAGCAGCGTTATGAGTTCTTCTTTTGAAATATGTTTAACTTCAAAATTAAAAATTTGTGCAAAATAATAAATAAGTTTGTTCTGAACTTCGCTAAGCTCAATTTTTTTGTGTAAAATTTGTTCAAGCGAAGTTACTCCTTTGTGAAAAATTCCGCACGGAATTATTCTGTCAAAAAAAGTTAAATCTGTATTTACATTTAAAGCAAAACCGTGCATGGTAATCCATTTGCTGACTTTAACTCCGAGCGCGGCAATTTTTTCATTCTTCACCCACACGCCGGTAAATTCTTTTTCTCTTCCGCCCGCAATTTCATATTCTGCAATTGTTCTGATAATCATTTCTTCCAAATCGCGTAAATAGCGGTGAATATCATTGTAATGCAAATTCAAATCAATTATCGGGTAGCCGACAATTTGCCCGGGTCCGTGGAAAGTAACGTCTCCGCCTCTATCAATCCAAAACATATCAATTTTTTTTTCTTGCAATTCTGAATCATTCGCAAGAAGATGATTTTCATCCGCTCCTTTGCCGAGCGTAAATACCGGCTCATGTTCAGTTAACAAAAATACATCGTCAATACGTTGAGAAACTCTTGCAGAAAAAATTTCTTTCTGCAATTCCCACGTATCGGCATATTTTGTTGTTCCAATATTTACTACTAAAAGTTGTTTCATGAATTACGCTAAGACCTCGCAGATTGTAAAAACCTGAAAGTTCTCAATAATTTTAAATATGAATTGCTCTTCCGTACGCATCAAGAGCCGCTTCCATAATTCCTTCAGAAAGCGTTGGATGCGCATGAATTGTATGATATAATTGTTCTGCAGTTGTTTCAAGCGTTCGCGCGGTAACAAGTTCTGCAATCATTTCTGTTGCTTCAGGTCCAATAATATGCGCGCCAAGTAATTCTCCGTATTTCGCATCAAATATTAATTTTACCATTCCTTCCGTTTCGTTTAGCGCCAACGCCTTTCCGTGCGAACGAAATGAATAACGTCCAACCTTAATTTCTTTTCCCGTTGCGCGCGCCTTTTCTTCTGTTAATCCTACGCTGGCAACTTGCGGCTGAGCATACGTACATCCCGGAATATTTTCATAATCCACCGGATGCGGTTGTTTTCCGGCAATCGCTTCAACGCAGACAATTCCTTCATGCGATGCTTTGTGAGCTAAACACGGCGGACCTGCAACATCGCCGATTGCATAAATTCCATCAACATTTGTTTTTAGGTACTTATCAACTTTGATAAACGATTTTTCCGTCTTAATGCCTAACGCTTCAAGTCCAAGATTTTCAATATTCCCTTGAACGCCGATAGCGCTTAATACAACATCAGCTTTAATTTCTTTTACGCCGTCTTTGTTAGAAATTTTTACTGTTGCTTCTGTTCCTGGGGTTACACTTTCAACTTTGGAACTTGTATAAATTTCAATTCCGGCTTTTTCAAAATTGCGGCGAAGAATTTTTGTAATTTCCGCATCTTCAATTGGAAGCACATTATCTAACATTTCAACAATTGTTACTTTGGAACCGTAGGAATTGTAAATATAAGCAAACTCAGTCCCAATCGCTCCCGAACCTATAACGACTAAACGTTTCGGAACTTCCTTTAAAATCATTGCTTCGCTGCTGGTAATAATCTGTTTGTAATCAACCGGAATATTCGGCAGAATTTTCGGTCGTGCGCCCGTTGAAAAAATAATATGCTTTGCATTTATTTTTTCTTTCTTTCCCTGCTGGTCAACTTCAACAACTCCTTTGGAAAGAATTTTAGCCGTAGCATATAAGTGGTCAACTTTATTTTTCTTAAAAAGAAATTCAATTCCCTTTGAACTTTTCGTAGAAATATCTCGGCTTCTTTTTACAGCTTTTGAAAAATCAGATTTCAAATTTTCAAAACTAAAACCAAAATCTTCGGCGTGCTTAAATGTATTTAAAACCTCTGCATTTTTAATTAACGCCTTTGTCGGAATACATCCCCAATTCAAACAAATTCCGCCTAATTTATCTTTTTCTACAACTAAAGTTTTTAATCCCAATTGTCCGGCGCGAATTCCGGCAACATAGCCGCCAGGACCTCCGCCAATAACTACTACATCATATTGTTTGTCTGACATTTTTACTCTCCAAAAATAAACAAAGAGGTGCGATTCCCTCTTACCTTCAAGTGAAAATTATTGATTATTGATAAAATACTTTAAATTAGTAACTGAAGTTACGCAACTGTATTCCTGAATAGCTCCGACCTTCAGGTCGGTGTACAGTACAGAAACAAAAATAGTTGGACTTTAGTCCACAAAGCATTGAGAATTCAGGGCTAAAGCCCGTTCACTTTGTGATATTTTTTCCCACGACCTAAAGGTCGCGGCTAATCATTCACTCAATGCGTAACTTCAGTTATTAAGCATTTTATCGTATGATTTTTAAGAATTACGCAGCAACGGCGAGAAATATACCAATTTTACAGTACAAAATCAACGATACAACTTCAATGCAGGTGAAACGTTTTCCCGAGTTAATCAATATTCCTATTCATATTTCTTGACTTCATAACGATAAATTTAGTATTTTATTACATATAAATTATATTTTCTGGTCTATCGCACATTGTTAAACATTTTTTATCGAGTAAATTCTCGAGTGAGAGGTTTTTTGTTATGAGTAAAACTAAATATGTAACTCTATTATGTCCGTCGTGCGGTCGCGAATCTAAAATGGAAATTATTGGCAATGTTGTTGGTTCAGAAACTAAATCGTGGTTTCGTTGCACGCGTTGCAGACATTCAGTCCTCTTTGATTCCACAGTAAGAAAAGAAGATAACGTTATTAAAATCTCCCGCGATGAATGTGTTGAATACTCTCCAGAAAAAGAATTTTCCATTGGCTCTTCAATTTACCATCTTGATTGGGATGATATGGGAAAAGTAACATCAAAAGAGCGAACATCAAGCGGCGCAAAAGCAATTTGGGTAAGTTTTGAAAAGAACGGATTAAAGCGGTTAATTGAAAAATTACCGGCTGAATAATTTTTTAACTAAAACAATTAAATGTAAGGAGGTGATAGTTTTTGGTAGGCGTTATCATTAATGAAAATGAACCTATTGACCGCGCAATTAAACGATTCAAGAAGAAATATGAACGTTCCGGCGTGTTGAAAGAATTCAAAAAGAGAACATTTTTTACTAAACCCTCCGTTAAAAAACGAATGAAACTTGTAAAAGCAATTCGTCGCAATCAAAGAACTGACGAAGAAGGAATGTAAAATAGTAACCCCGCTTAGGTGCGGGGTTTTTTGTTTTTTGCTTCGTTGGCTCGCAGCACTCTCAACACATTTCCACCAAGAATTTTTTCTATCTCCCTAACGCTGTATCCTCGTTTCAATAATTCACGCGTTATGTTCGGATACATCGATGCATCATCCATCTCATTAGGCAGAGATTCTATTCCGTCAAAATCGCTTCCTATCCCAACATAATCTACACCAACCATTTTTGCAACGTATTCTATGTGATCAATCAATAAAGAAAGCGGCGGGCGAATTGCGGCAAACTGTGGAGCAAGAACAGATTCAATAATAATATCAGTTTGCCAACTGCTGCCGTTTTGAGCGCGAATAGAGTCTATAAAAAATTTATTCTTTTCGTAAATTGCGTCAAAATTTTTTTGGTACGTGCTGTCAATAAATCCCGAATAAAAATTTATACAAATTACTCCTTTGTTTTTTGCAACAGCGCGAATTTGTTCGTCTTTAAGATTTCTTCTGCTCGGACAAATAGTATATACAGAGGAATGAGAGACCAGAACAGGTTTTGCTGTTGTGTTAATAACATCCCAGAAAGTTTTTTCTCCAACATGCGATAAATCTATCATAACGCCTAAATCATTCATTCGCTTTACTATTTTTTTGCCAAATTCAGTTAATCCAATAAATGTAAGGGAATCTTTTTTTGTTGTTTCATCAGTCGCAGAAGTTGCCCAAGAGGTGCTGTTATTCCACGTAAGCGTAAGATATTTCATTCCCAATTTTGAAAGAGAATCAAGATACAATAATGAATCTTCTAGCATATGCCCACCTTCAACGCCGATAAGCGCTGCAATTTTATTTTTCGTTAAGATTTTATGTATCTCGTTTTCGTTTTTTGCTAAAGCAATTTTTTTTGGATTTTTTACTATTACACTTTTCAAAGAATCAATCTGCTGCAATGCACGCTTAAAGGCAGTTCCTTTTCCGTAATTGTCTCCGCACCAGACAGAAAAAAATTGCACATCAACGCCCCCCTTTTTCATTCTATGCAAATCCGAATGTCCATTCTTTGTGCTGTCGGAAATATCTTCGCCGTCAATAACGCGCTGAAGAACGTCGTTATGCGTATCAACAAGAATTGCTTTGTTGTGTATGAATTTATTACTGCCGGCAATTGCTGTAACCGTAAACAAGAAATACAAAAATATTTTTTCCATTTCAATCCTTCAATGTTCTGCGTAAAGTAGAAAACTGATTTCATAAGCGCAACAAATAAAAAAAGCGACTCAAAGGTCGCTTTTTTATGGAAAATATTTTTAGTTTAAATGTTACAGTTCTACTGCTTTTTTTATTTGCTCTTTGCTCTTTTTGTTCGCTTCGTTTAGTAAAGAATCAATATCAATTAAATGTTCCTCGTTCGTCTGAGAATGTTCAAGAACTCGATCAGCTGCCTTTCTTCGTTTTTCAGGAATCATTTTTATTCTCATCTTCGGTGAATTCATCGCGGAATCAACAATTTCAAATTGCATTGCGCCTTGCGGAACTGAACGGAAAAATTTTACGGCAACGGTATCCGCCTGCATTTCCCATACCATTGCAGAATCTCCAAAAACCTTAACCCTATTGGTATAAACTCGTATTTGATTGTTTCGCGGAATTTCTCTTACAAGTACGCGCGGCTTTACAAATTCTTCAAACCCAAATTCTATTGGAAATGGAGCATTAAGTTCGTTATTAAAATGGATTTGTACTGCATCTTCGCTGTTCACTATTGTAATCGGATTTTCACTGCTCGAAATTGCCTTATTTATCTGTTTTTGCTTTTCCAATGATTCGCGCATTACATCAAGAGCAAACTGTTTTTCCGGTTGAGATTTTTGCATCATTTTTTGAGAATGTTCGCGTATGCTGTCAAGATTCATTTGAACTTCAGCAATTCCAACAGTATCCGCAGAAATGACAACAAACTTATTGCTTCTCGGAAATGAACGAATATGCCGAAATATTTTTTCTGGCGCAGTTACTGGAACGTTTGATGCAACAACAGTGTACGGCGCATTTCGTGTTTCTAAAAATTCCTGAAATTTTATTCGTTGCTGCGGTTCAAGCGCAGCGGCAATTGTTGAAACCATTACCTTGTTCAAATTTGTAAGTTCTTCGTTAATTGCAATGGTATTTTTTTCATCAACAAGCACCGATGCCTGCAACTGCTCCGTATAATGCTCTAACAGAGAATCGACAATTATTTTTTGATTCTGACGAATTCCAACTTGCCGGCAGAATTCTTTTACTGTAATTGACTGCGCTTGTAACGGCTTATCAATAACGGCAAACTCAATTCTTGCGCCTTTTTCTTCGTCATGCGTAACTTGTAATTCGGTAGTTCTTGCAGAATCAATTGGAAGATTTCCTAATAAAGCAAATTGCAAAACTTTATCATTATCAAGATTAGAGAAAAATGGCAGAATATTTCCGCTCAATAAATTATTAGCAACTAAGTTTTTCTTCTCTTCAAAATATTTTTTAAAAACATCCGCTTCCTTAAAATAAATTATTCCAATTACAACAGATGTTACAACAAGCATAGCCGGAAATAGATTTGCAGAACGAAAATTGAACAATGGCGCTTTAGATTTAATTTCCTTCGCTTCAATTGAATTGGAAAGTTGCAGCCAGAACCAGTCGTTGTGCGGCAGCGTTTTTTTACTGCGAAGCGCGCGGGTTGATGTTTTTAATATTTCAAAATCTGCGGCTGCAGCCGGATTTTGTTCAAGATACTCTTCAAACCTTTTCGCTTCCTTCTGCGCTAACTCTCCATCTAAATAGAGCGATGCAATTTTTTCAAATTCTTGTGGTAACAAAGTATTCATAGTAGTTTTTTGAAATACGGCTTTAATAAATCCTTCAACATTGTTCTTCCCCGCGAAAGCCGGGATTTAACTGTTCCAACTTCACAATTCAAAATATCCGCAATTTCATCATACGACATTCCGTCAATATCTTTTAATAGTATCGGCATCCGATATTTTTCGGGTAATTTTTGCAGCATTAAATCAATAATTTCTCGCGTATCGTCGTGGTTAATGTGAGTTTGCATTTCGGGAGTGTGGGGCAATTCATCGCTGTTGTCAAATACTCCAACTGCAAAAATTTTCTTGACTTTCTTTTTT
>CAYXEE010000095.1:0-8145 GCA_964463935.1 uncultured Chitinophagaceae bacterium
CTTACAAACTTAAGCGTGCCTCGCTCAGCATGACCATCTGCGTAACTTCAGTTATTCAATTCGTTCTGCTTTTAAATGCTTAGGTTGTGTAGATATTGCATTTACAAATACATACGTAGAAAAAAATTGCACGACAATTTGTATAATCAAATAAACGAACTTATTGCAATGTTGTATGCTTTGCAGAAAAAATATAAATAACGAGTCTTCAAGACTCCAATACTTCACTACTTCAAGACTTCTATTATGAGAAAAAAAATTATTGCCGGAAATTGGAAAATGAACAACGACGTTCGCCAAACGTCTGAACTGATTGCCGGCTTAAAAGAAAAAATTACTTCTTCTGAAAATACGGTTATTGTTTGCCCGCCGTACACTTCGTTAGTTGTAGCGCAGCAATTACTCAAAGGTTCAATAATTAAACTTGGCGCGCAGGATGTTTCCTTAAATAACGACGGCGCTTTTACCGGAGAGATTTCGCTTTCAATGCTGAAATCTGTCGGCGTTGAATATGTTATTGTCGGGCATTCTGAACGCCGTCAGTATCATAACGAAACAAACGAATTGATAAACAAGAAAGCTAAAAAAGTTCTTGATGGCGGTTTAGTGCCAATAATTTGTGTTGGAGAAATTCTTGAAGAACGCGAAAAAGGAATTACAGACCAAGTTATTGCCGCACAGATTAAAGGAACGCTTTCAGGACTTTCTTCTGCTGAAGTGGAAAAATCTATAATTGCTTATGAACCAGTGTGGGCTATTGGTACAGGAAAAACTGCAATGCCCCAGCAAGCCGAAGATGTTCATCAGCTTATTCGAAAACTAATCGGTCAATTATATTCTTGGTCAACTGCGGAGAAAGTGATTATTCAATATGGAGGGAGTGTAAAAGCGGATAATGCTAAGGAATTGTTGAGTCAGCAAAATATTGATGGCGCGTTAGTCGGCGGCGCCTGTCTTAAAGCGGATTCGTTTGCGGCAATTGTTTTTTCCGTTTAGTTGTAAAATAATATAAAATGCCCAAAAACAGCTAATAATGGCGGATTTTGGGCAATTTTTATTTTTTATTTGGTTTCAGCCCATTCGTGCATTATATTTGTGTTGTTTTTCTAAAGAAAATTCAATGTTTTTTCAGGAAACAACAGAAAAAGTACTTTGAAAATATTATTACACTACAAGTTCTTTCGGAATTTACTTCATATAATTCTTGCAACGGTTCTACCAACCCTGCTTAATTCTCAACCTCTTATTTATGAGAGCGGATGTGCTTCTCGCCCCGAAGTTCTCGGCGTTTCTTCTGTTACTCGTAATATAATAGATTTGGCCGGCAAGTGGGATTATTCGCTTGACGGCGGCATTACGTGGAGTAAAGTTAAAATCCCTTCGGCATTTGATTATTCCGATAAAATTATTTTTCGCAGAAAATTTAAAGTTGAACCTGATTTTATTTCACAGTTTGGTTTTAAATTTATTGCATACGGAATAAGTTATGCTTCCGAAATTTTTATTAACGAAAATTTTATCGGTAAACATGAAGGGGGTTATACTTCATTTTCGTTTTCGATTCCCGAAAATGTAATTCAAGCCGGAGAAGAAAATGTAATTCGTATTGTTGTTAACAATTCGCTGGACTATAAATCAACGCTGCCGCTGCGTCAGCAAGTATTCGGATGGAAAAATTACGCCGGAATTTTCCGCGATATTTTTATTACTACTACTCCCCGCGTATGGATAGATAATGCCGCAGTAAAAGTGGAAAGCATCGAATCGAAATTAGTTGTATTGCGAATATCCGCATCAATTTTTGCAAAAAATTTTCTTGATGATTCTACGCTTATCGGAAAAAATTTTTCAGTTTCTGCGGAAGCAGTTGAGCTTTCTACCGGAATGACGGTAAACAAACCGAGCAGTGTAGCATTTATTCCAGAAAACAACCGAGATGTTCCCGTTCAGTTCGGAATTTCAATTGCATCTCCAAAATTATGGACTCCTGAAACGCCGGAATTATATTCCATTAAAATAACGCTTTCTACAACCGACGGAAAAAACACTAAAGTCGTTGATCAATATTTGGTTACTACGGGTATTCGTACGGTTTCAAAAGATAAAACAAAATTACTTCTTAACGGCGTTGAATTTTCTTTACGCGGCGTTGTGTGGATTGAAGATTCAAAAGAACATGGTTCTGCGTTAACGTATGAAGAAATGGAAAAGGATGTTGCGTTAATAAAAAATCTCGGCGCAAATGCTGTTCGCATCGGTTTCCATCCGCCGCATCCGTTCTTTATTCAATTGTGCAATCGGTACGGATTATTTGTATTGCAGGAAATTCCGTTGTATGAAGTTCCCGGAAAAATTGCCGGCGAAGATAATTATGCAGCGCTTGCAAAAAATTATTTAATGGAAATGATTCGCCGAGATAAAAATAATCCGTCAATTATTGCCTGGGGATTAGGCGAAGATGTAAGCGAAGAAGACGATAAAAAACTAACTCTCATTTCCGATTTACATGCGGTTTCAAAAAGTATTGACGATAGATTTACATATTATGTCTCTCGTTCCGGTCATATCGATGCGTCCGCCGAACTTACCGATATTGCCGTTTTGTCTCTTGGCAGAATTGATGTGAAAAAATTTAAGTCATTTGTTAACGAATGGCGCGGTGAATTTCCCAACAAGCCGGTATTTATCGGCGGCTATAAGAAAGAGGCAGAGCCGGGAAACCACAACGGATACAGCGATCCGATGTCGCAAGAATCGCAAGCGCGGTATTTGCTTCAGCGGTATAATTTACTAAAGGAATGTAAGATTAATGGAAGCTTTATTTTTACATTTAACGATTGGAGAAGCGATCGTCCTTTAATGCGCGTTCATCAAGCAAACAGCAGCATTCAAACGTACGGAATAGTAGAGCTTGACAGAAAGAAAAAAACAGCATACGATGTAATCCGTTCTGCGTTTCTTGGCGAGAAAATTTCTGCGCTAACGATTGGAACGTATGTGCATTCTTCTCCGTACATTTATGTTGTTCTTGGTTTGGTATTATTAATTATTTTAGCGTGGTTTTTGAACACCAATAGAAGATTTCAGGAAAATGTTGTGCGCGCATTTTTACGTCCGCATAATTTTTATACCGATATTCGAGAACAGCGAATACTTCCTATTTTTCATACTGCGTTTATTAGTATAATCATTTCTGCAACATACGGAATTGTTATTTCCAGCATTCTCCATCATTACCGTTCAAATGCATCGCTGGATTATGCGATTTCACATTTATTCCCGGACATTGTTAAGCAAATAATAATAAAAATGGCTTGGGATCCGGCTCTGTGCATTGGATATATTACCGCATTGCTGTTCGTTTGGTTTTTTCTTTTATCATTTGGAATTAAATTGCTTTCATTTGTTTTTAAAGTTAGAATTTATTTTTTCAATTCATATTCTGTTGCCGTATGGTCTGCGCTTCCATTCGCAGTATTTTTAATAGTTGCGATGATTTTGTTTAGAATTATGGAAAGCGAACCATACGTGCTTCCGGTGCTTTCAACGGTGCTTATTCTTCAGCTATGGATTTATATTCGCACGCTGAAAGGAATTTCCGTTATTTTCAACCGCTATCCGACAAAAATTTATATTCTCGGATTTATCTTCCTAATTATCAGCGCTGCATCGCTGTATGGATATTATGATTATACCAGCAGTTTCTCGTCGTATGTGCATCACTTTGTAGATTCCATAGCGCCGTTTTCTAAATAAACGAAAAAAAATTTTCAATGTATTTATCGAAAATCGAAATAGTCGGTTTTAAATCTTTTGCAAATAAGGTAAATCTTTCATTTGATACGGGAATCACCTCCATTGTCGGACCCAACGGATGCGGTAAAACAAATGTTGTGGATGCTATTCGCTGGTCGCTCGGCGAGCAAAAACCGAGTATGCTTCGAAGCGATAAAATGGAAGATGTAATTTTCAACGGAACGAAAAACAGAAAATCGGTCGGCATGGCTGAAGTTTCGCTGACGATTGAAAATACCAAAGGAATTCTTCCTTCAGAATATTCTGAAGTAGTAATAACGCGGCGCGTGTATCGCTCCGGCGAAAGCGAATATTATTTAAATAAAACGCTCTGCCGGTTAAAAGATATAAAAGATCTTTTTATGGATACAGGAATGGGTTCTGATGCGTATTCTGTTATTGAATTGAAAATGGTTGAAACTATTCTGAGCGATAAGGCAGATGAGCGGCGCAAATTATTTGAAGAAGCCGCAGGCGTAACAAAATACAAAGTGCGAAGGAAAGAGGCGTATAGAAAACTTGACGGCGTTCAGCAGGATTTACTTCGTGTTAACGATATTGTAAAAGAAGTGCAAAAAGCTGTTAATTCTCTCGAACGTCAGGCAAATAAAGCCGGGCAGTACAATTTGCTTTCGCAAGAGCTGCGTACGAAGGAAATATTTTTATTTGAGCGCGAGTACGCGGATATTCTTGTTTCTATTGAACCGTTGAAAATTAAATTAGCGTCTGCAAGCGATGCAAAGAAAAAAATCAGCGACGAATTGGAATCCGAAGAAACAAAACTGGATGTATTTAGAGGCGAACTGACGGAATTGGAAGAATGCTTAAGCGATGTTCAGATTGAATTAAATGAACACCAGCAGAAAATAAATTTAACGCAGCAGGCGCGCGTAAAAGCATCAGAACGGAACAGTTCGCTTCAGGAGGCAATTGACCGCTACGAGAAAGAAAAAGTTGATATACAAGAACAGATTCATAATTTAGAACCGCGTCTTGAAGTACTTCGCATTTCTATTGAAGGAACGCATAAGAACGTTCAGCAAGCGTCAACGCATTACAATCGTAAAAAAGAAGAATTAGATCAGTTTACGGCTCAGCTTGATGAAAAGAAAACAGAAGTAAAGATGCGTCAGGATGAAGTAATTTCACTTCTGCATGAACTTTCCGATAAACGCAATTCGTATGAACGTTCTAAAGCGCGGCTGGAAAATATTAACGGACGGTTGGAATATTCTACCGAAGAGACCGAAAAATATAAAAATGAAATAGCGGCGAATTCGAAAAAAGTTACCGAACTTTCTGCGCAGGATAAAGAGCTACGCGGACAATATTCCGAAGCAGAATTAAAAGCTCTAAACGCGGAAAAAGAAAAAAAATCTCTTCAACATGAAATTGAAGAATTGAAACAAAAAGATTTTGAACTGCGTTCGCAGACCGAACGAAAACGCTCGCGCTTTGAATTTTTAAAAGGACTTGTAGAAAGCCACGAAGGATTTTCCGAAGGCGCAAAATTTTTATTATCTCACAACGATTGGAAACATTCGCTTCTTACAACTGTGGCGGACGCCGTTACAACCGAAGCTGCATACCGCCTTGCAATTGAAGCAGCGCTGGGCGAATTTGCAGGTTTTTTTGTTGTTAAGACTCTTGATGATGCTCACCGCGGCGTTGAATTTCTGCGGGAAAATCAGAAAGGGCGCGCAACATTTATTTGTTTGGATAAAATTCCATCCATTACAAACGAAAAATTTTCCTTTAATCGCGCAAAATCTGCAATTGATGTAATTACAATTGACGAGCAATACCGGAATCTGTTTAATTTTTTGCTTCACAATACAGTAGTTGTAAACGATATTGCTGAAGCAAAAAAAATCATTTCTAAAAATACGAATTTTCGATGCGTAACGTTAGACGGCGAATTGGTTTCGGGCAGCGGAATTATTAAAGGGGGAAGTCTGCGCGATGAAGACGGCGGAATAATCGGCAAAAAAAATCAAATTGAAGATTTGTACGTTGAAATTCAGTCTCTGGAGACGGAAGGGGAAACTCTAAAAAATATTACAGCGCAAAAAGAAGCGAACGCCGCTTCCATTGATTTGAAAGCGCTGTTTGATGCTGCGAAAAAAATTGAACAGCAAATGACTTCCGTTGAAATGCGAATTGCGCAAATTGAATATGAAAAGAAACGAATCAACGATACTATTCAACGCACCGATTCTGAAAATGCGCGGCTTCACGAAGAAATGCTTTCGCTTCAATCGGAGCTGGATACATTAATGCCGGCAATAAATGAATTGGAACAAAAGAAATCTTCTGCGGAACAGCAATCCGGCGCGGCGGCAAGCGAACTTGAGACAATGGAAGTAATGTGGAACGAGTTTTCTAAAGTTGCCGCCGATGCTCAGCTGGAAATGCTTCGCCTTGAAAACGAAGAGAAAAATTTTGCGCGCGAACGAGAATACACGCTTGCAACCATAAGCAGTTTGAATAATAATTTCAAACAGCGTCAGTCAGATATTGAATTATCGAAGGAAGAAATTCTGCGTATCAGCGGCGAATTACTTTCTAACGCTTCTGAATTGGAAGAGTTGGAAAGCCGGTTGAAAGAAATTGTTGAACGTAAGCGCATTGCTTCTTCCGACTATAATACAAAACGCACAATTGTTCATGAGATTGAATTAAAATTAAAAGATTCGCGGCGGCTTCACGATTCTTCAATGAGCGCAGCGCACGAATTGGAAATGAAAATTTCCGAGTTGACAATAAAAGCGCAAAATCTTGTCATTCGCGCGAAAGAAGAATTTGATTTCACTCTTGAACGAAAAGAATTTTCTGCCGAAGAATCGTTTAATTTAGATTTAGCGCACGAAGAAGTGCGCGAGATAAAGGAAAACATTCGCTCGCTCGGCGCTGTAAACTTTGCCGCATTTGACGAATATAAAACCGAAAAAGAGCGCTTGGAATTTATTACGCATCAACGGGACGATTTAATAGAATCGGAAAAAACGCTTGTGCAAACTATTGAAGAAATAAATGCGACTGCGCAAAGAGAGTTTCTCGGAACGTTTGAGAAAATTCGAGAGAATTTTATTACAACGTTTAAAGGATTGTTTGATGAAGGAGACGAATGCGACCTTCAATTAGAAAAAGATGCTGATCCGCTGGAAGCGCGAATTGAAATTACCGCTAAACCGCGCGGCAAACGCCCGACTTCAATTGATTTGCTTTCCGGCGGCGAAAAAACATTAACAGCAATCGCTTTGCTGTTTGCAATTTATCTTGTTAAGCCGAGTCCGTTTTGTATTCTTGACGAAGTTGACGCGCCGTTGGACGATTCGAACATTGATCGGTTTACGAGAATAGTACGGAAATTCAGCGACAACACGCAATTTATTATTGTTACGCATAACAAACGAACAATGGAATCTGCCAACGCAATGTACGGAGTTACAATGGAAGAACAAGGCGTTTCAAAACTTGTATCCGTGCGATTTAACGAAAGGAAAGCTGCTGCGAATTGAAACAAGAACTTTCGTATATCGTTTTTACCGATTTTGACGGAACAATAACCGTGCAGGATATCGGCGATAAAATGTTTCAGCAATTCGGCAATGCGCAATTATGCGAAGAACATTTTCGCTATTATACGACCGGAGAAATTGACGCGCGCGAATGCTGGCGAAAATCTTGTGAAACTGTTCGTGAAGTAACGGAGCAAGATTTTAGAGAATTTGCACAGCGGCAGCACATTGATTCCGGCTTTTCACATTTTGTACAATTTTGCAGCGCTAAAAATATTCCGGTAATTGTTGTCAGCGACGGTTTCGATGCCTACATCAATACCGTGTTAAACGGAAATGGATTTTCCGATTTACAAAGATTTTGCAATGCTCTTGTTTTTGAGAACGGAAAAATTCGTCCTGAATTTCCTTACGCCGATGAACATTGCAGACAGTGCGCTAATTGCAAACGAAATCATTTGCTCGTGAATTCGAGCGATGATAATGTTATTGTGTATATCGGCGACGGATATTCCGACCGCTGTCCGAGTAAATTTGCCGATATTGTGTTTGCTAAAAATTCTTTGGTTTCGTTTTGTGAATCGAACAATATCACCTATCATCGTTTCGCAACATTTGCCGATGTTCTTTTGAAATTTAAAACAATTGTAGAAACAACGAAGCCGAAAAAAAAATTGACGGCTGAACACGCGCGCAAAGAAATTTATATGCAGGGATAATTATGGATATTCGTTTAAAAATTTTTGAATTGCGCAGTTATACTCCAATTCCATTTATAATTGTTATGCTGATGTATGCAGAATCCACCATTCCTACGCTTCTCATCGGG